>DAOTWU010000297.1:0-2912 GCA_034435735.1 Anaerolineae bacterium
TGCAAGTTGATGAAACGGCTTTGTTAGATAATGATTTACAGGCTGTCCGCGCTGGTTTGAGTAAAGCTGCTGGTGGCATTCTGTTTATTCCACATCTTCACCGCTTCTTTGGTGGCCCTATTAAAGCGGAATTCAGCAAATCTACGCCCCTGATTCAAAAGGCTTTTCTGGCGGATGATCCTGTGCTTATCTCTACGACTACCGAAGTGGAATATAATCAGCGGTTGGCCAGTGTCAACGCCATTACGGAAAATAGTCAACTAGTGCGTGTGCCAGAGCCAAGTGTTGAAGAGACAATAGAGATATTACGGGTGCTCAAGGGGCATCTTGAAGTTGATTATGACCTTGAGATTGAAGTCAAAGCTTTAGAACTGGCCGCAAACCTGGCAAAACGCTATCTCACCAGCGAGCCGCTTCCCCGTAGCGCAGAATACCTACTTCACCGCGCTGCTGCCCTTGTGAGTATGAGCCGCCAAACGAATTTAGCCTATCGCCCTAATCTCAAAGATGCTGTTTTAGATTCTGAAGACATCACTCTCGCCGCTAGCCAGATGACCGGCATTCCTGTCAGTAAATTGGGGAAAGATGAACGGGCGCGTTATGCCAGTATGGTAGAGCATTTGCAAGAGCGTATTATCGGCCAAGACCATGCTGTTATCGCAGTTAGCCGTGCGATTAAAACCGCCCGTGTTGGCCTTAAAGACCCCGCCCGCCCGATTGGTGCTTTCCTATTTCTTGGCCCAACTGGTGTGGGTAAAACAGAGCTGGCTAAGGCCTTGGCTGAATTTATGTTTGGCTCTGAAGATGCCATGCTGCCGCTAGATATGAGTGAATTCAAAGATGAAAGCTCTATCAATCGCCTTATTGGCTCGCCTAGCGGTTATGTAGATAGCGAGCAAGGTGGGCAACTCACTGAGCGGGTACGCCAACAGCCTTATATCATTGTGCTTTTTGATGAGGTAGAAAAAGCACATCCCCGCATTATGGACTTGCTGTTACAGGTGATAGAAGAAGGCCGTCTAACCGATGGGCGAGGGAATGTAACCCGCTTCAGCGAAAGCGTCATCATCCTCACTAGCAACATTGGTTCAGAGCAGTTAGCCGTGCCTGCAATCACAGACGATGTTCGTAATGAAGTGATGGAAGAAGTGAGTGATTTCTTCCGCCCTGAGTTTATCAATCGTCTGGATGAAGTCATTATGTTTAATGCTTTGAACAATGACGACCTCGCCCGAATTTTGCGCTTGATGCTGAAGAAAGAAAATCGTATGGCTTCTGAGCGTGGGCTGGAGCTTTCTTTCACCGATGGGGCGATTCAATGGCTATTAGCACAAAATGATGAGCCAGAGTTTGGCGCGCGCCCACTGCGCCGCATCATCCGCCGCCATGTGCGCGAACCGTTAGCCGATTTCCTCTTGCGCGCCAATCCGCCCGCTGGTACACAAGTGCGCATTAGTTTAAGTCGTCGTAAGGGTGGTGGCTTGAAGTTTGCCGCCACAGTAGATGGCCATGAGGTGGTACTGGACAGCAATTAGAAGGAATGTTGCTCAATGTCCGATGATTTTGACCCCACAACTGTAGCTCGTCGCCCGTTTCCCAATCGCCCCAAAACGGGGTTGCTGGCATGGCAGGCGACTATAGGCTATATCAGTATGCATCATAGCCCTGATGCGCTTTTGAAGCTTGAAGCCTATGCTACACCGGAAGGTGTTTTATGGGCGGCTTCGGCTTCATGGGGGCAAGTTGAGGAAGAGCGACATGATATGCCATCGCTTGGAGATGCGCTGCGGGAGTTGTGGTTAGATATTGGTACGCGCTACCAGATTTTTACCTCGATGGAAGATGCTGCGCGTAGTCCCATCCATTACAAAGATCACGAATGGCTTGATGAACAGACAGCTAAAACGCTTGACCACCTTATTCATATTCTACAAACGGTTTACCCTGATGATTGGCATGTGATAATCATTTACCAGCCTGTAGAAAATCCGCAAACGCGCGTGCAAAGTCGCCTCATTGCTTCCCAAAATCGCGTGCAAGCTGGCGGTCGCGGCCCCACTATACGAGACGCGTGCCATGTGCTTTATCACAACATTGCGCGCTATATTGCTGCTAACCGTCGGAATCAAGAAGATTGACCTGTGTAATCATTCACACGGAGGAAAACTTTCTCATGGTAGAACTAGATCGTTCGATTTTCCGCAAATACGATATTCGCGGTACTGCCGTTGGTGATAAACCCCAGCTAACCCCTGATGTGGCTCGTTTAGTTGGGCGTGCGCTAGGCACATATCTGCCACGCACTTTTGGCACAGACCGTATGTTTGTTGGTTGCGATAATCGCCTGACATCGCCCGCACTGAAGCAAGCGCTGATTGAAGGCGTGGCCTCAACTGGGTTGAATGTGACCGATATTGGCGAAGTGTTGACGCCAACGGTTTATTTTGCTTCAGCCAGCTATGGCGAAAAAGGTGCTGGCGTCATGATTACCGGCAGCCACCTAGAGACTAAATACAATGGCATCAAAATGGCCTATGGGCGTTTGGCGCTCGCCGGCGAACAAATTCAAGAGCTTCTGCAAATCATCCTTGATGAGGCATTTACGGAAGGGCAGGGCGAAATCACGCAAGATTTCGATATGATTCACCGCCATATGGATACTATTGCCTCTAAAGTGAAAATTGAGCGCCCACTCACGGTTGTGCTTGATGCGGGCAATGGCCTCAGCGGTACTTATGTACCACCTATGTTAGAGCGTTTGGGTCTTAAGGTGCATTGTCTGTATTGTGAACCCGATGGCACATATCCCAATCATCTGCCTAACCCTGAAGACCCTGAGATGACCAAAGATTTAGAGGCTAAAGTGGTTGAGCTTGGGGCTGATTTGGGTTTGGCTTTCGATGGCGATGCTG
>DAOTWU010000298.1:0-3334 GCA_034435735.1 Anaerolineae bacterium
ATTCAGTTTGCCCATTTAGACTTGCACCATCCCCAATTGCCTGCGAGCGCTCCTGAGAGTTTCGATGGGGTATTTGCCAATTTTGGTCCAATTAACGTCTTAGAAGATACGCACTCTTTAGCCCAATGGTTAGCCCAATATATCAAATCGGGTGGGCGAGCTTGCTTTGGCGTTATGTCGCCATTTTGTTTATGGGAAACTTTATGGCATGGGGCACATCTCAATTGGAAAATAGCGGGTAGGCGCTGGCGTGGAAAAAGCAGCTTCATCGGTTCGGATGGTAACGTGATGCCTGTTTATTACCCCTCAATACGACAGTTAACCCAAAGCTTTGCCCCATATTTTCGCAGGATTTACTTGCGGCCATTGGGGTTATTCTTGCCGCCAAGCGATGTCTATGGCGTTATTGAAAAACGGCCAAAACTTCTGAAAGTGCTGTTAAGCTTGGAAAAACGAATAGGGCATATCCGCCAATTGTCCTTATTTGCTGACCATTACTGGATAGAGTTTGAGCGAGTTTGAGGGTGAATATAACTCGGCGCAAGTTATCCCAAAATACTTTGACGCTCTTGTTCAGCAATAGTGGTAGTGCCCTATTGTCTTTTGCACTATCGGCATTAATAGGACGCGCCCTAGGCCAAGAGGGTTTGGGCATCTATGCCGCCGCATTGGCGTGGATTTTCCCATTGAGTTTAATGGCTGATTTTGGCTTGAACACCTTGATTACTCGCGACCTGGCTCAATACCCAGAGGCTGAATATAGCTATTTGCGAGTTGCAATTTACCAAAGGTTGGTGATGGGCGGTGTTCTAATGTTGAGCGCAATTCTCGCTGCTCCATTACTGAGCGAAAACCTTAGCGTGATACGGGGAATTATCATCAGTGCGCCACTTATCCTCATCACCCCTTTATTTAGTATGTTTACGGCGGTGTTTCGGGCGCAGCAATGTATGTGGCCAATTGCTGCATTAAACCTAGGAATGTTGGTGGTGCAAGTGAGTGCAACGGCAGCAATTTTTGCATGGGGTTATGGCGTCATTACGGCATTGGCCGTGAACACTTTAACATCGGCAGGGCAATTGGCAACAGCATGGGGGTTGTGGCGTTGGTTGAGTTCTGATGGAAAACATATAGCAATACATATTGGCATACGTGAAACTATAAGCAAAGCTGGGGTTTTCGCTATCGCTGCAGTGCTGGCGGCACTTCTCATGCGAATGAATTACATTTTATTGGAACGTTTAGCAGGCGCAAATGAAACAGGGAATTACGCAGCAGCAATGCGCTTTATTGACGCAATCCGTATGATACCTAATGCGCTATTTGGGGCGCTTTTGCCCGCATTGGCAACACTTCAAACACAGCCATCGATGATGCAACAGACATTTAGGCGAGTGCTCGCTGGCTTGTCGGTTTATAGCATAGCGATAGCAATAGTGGGTATGTGGATAAGCCCAATTGTGCTGCTATGGGTGTATGGCGAGGCTTTCATAGATGCCGCGACTATCCTGCAGTGGGGCTTGTGGGCACTTTTGCCCGCACTACTTAGGGGCGGCTTTACACTATATCACTATGCGCGCGGGAATGAACATATAGTGAATGTGGTGCTACTGGTTGGGCTTGGAATGCAGTTGAGCATTGGCTTTTGGCTTATTCCAACACAGGGCGGAAAGGGAGCCATTATTGCCACTTTATGCGCTGAAATCATGATGCTCATTTTATTGCGTTGGCCAATATGGCAACACTTGCGTATGAGACCACAGGCATCATCATGACACATCGACATAAAGATATTGGCGCGTGTTTGCTACTCTTGTCTATAGGGTTAATGGTGCGGGTGAATATCATCAGCTATAGCGGGTTTAATGGGCTTTATGGCCAAGATGCCTATGCTTATTATGATTTCGCACAGGCCATCAATGCTTTTATGACAGAGCAAACTCCCCTTCCCCAATTCTATTGGCCTGTCGGGTATCCACTATTGATATGGATCAGCCAGCAAGTATTTAGCTCAACAATCTGGGTTGCACAATTACTCAATATCTGGTTGGGCGCGCTCTGTGGCGTTTTGTTGTATATTGCAGCGCGCCAGTTGAGTATAGGTGTAGTGGGTGCGTTTCTCGGCGGATTAGCGTTGAGTGTAAGCGGGCAACTTATGCAATCTAGTGTTGTGATTATGGCGGATGTTCCCGCACTGGTGCTCAGTCTTATTGCGTTTATTGCGATGCTACAATATCGGCTATCGGGTAAAATGCTCTGGCTGATTATCGCCTGCGGGGCGATAGCATGGGCGGGAATCACACGATGGATTTATTGGGTTATTGTACTACCGCTAGGGATGATATGGCTTGGACGGATTTATGAAACGCGCACATTTTCATGGCGGGCAATGGGGCTAAGTGGAGTAATTGTTCTGGTGGTTGTATTGCCGCAGATGCTGTATATGAGCTATAGCGCAACTAGTAACCCCAACCACCCCCATTTACAGGCATGGTCACCCAATAATTGGTTTAAGAGCAGCTTCGATCATATTGACGGCCACTTTGACTATGCGCAAGTTAATGCTGTTTTTTATGGACGACCGTTTTGGGATAGCGGTGAATTCTATTTATCCCCCCTATTAGGCGTATTGGCGTTTGTTGGGTGCATCTATACGCTAAAAAAGCACAAACTTTTGTTGTTAATTAGCGCAATGTGGGCTTTGCCCCCCTATTTATTTCTAGCGGGTATTCCTTATCAAAATATACGCTTCGGCCTCATCATTATGCCAGCAGCAGCTTTGCTGGTAAGCGTAGGAATACATGCGATTTCCCAACACCAACAACGCCATATAACAGCAAGCTTATTACTCATCCTTCCACTAGCTGGTATCGCTCACACCTACACACAAGGCGCACAAACAGCACAGAATTTTGTCCAGCATCACATGGCAGAAAAAACAATCGCCACATCGCTGGCTTCCCTCATTCCTCCAGATGCAGAAGTTTATGTATTTGGGCTGACACTTATCTTAGAGCACGAAACGCCACTAAATATCCACGAACTTTATTATGAAACATCTGAGACTTTGGCAACGCAACTTATAGATAAAAACACTTACTTACTGGTCAACGTTTGGGTGATTGAAAACCAATGGCGCAGTACACCATTGCAAGATACTTATCACTGGTTACGGGATGAAATAGGCTTAGATATAGTCGCCAGAAGCGGCAACTATACCCTGTTTCGCATTCGTACAGGAGCTGCTCAGTAATGCGCATTGGCATTTTGCTCCCCGGTTTTAGCGCTAATGAAGATGACTGGGCGATACCAGTTCAACAGCATCTTGTGCAAA
>DAOTWU010000299.1:0-6331 GCA_034435735.1 Anaerolineae bacterium
GATGAGGTCATGGCTGAAATCGAAGCATTGCGCGAAGAGCAAGCACGCCTGATTGCAGAACGAGAATACGCGCTTAGCGATGCTTTTGTAGAGGCTTGGGCACGCTCTGAAGGTAAGATGGTGCGTGAAGGCGAAATCCTCATTATTCCTGTTCCGGTTCAATCTCAGCTAGCCAATGAACCCATTGAACAAGTGCCGTTTGTCAATATTGTCACGGAGCCCCCCGCACCTGAGCCGTGGACACTATGGTGGTCACTATTTTTCGATAGTCCACCGCCCCAGTAAAGCTACTCTTGACGCTCTAGCTTTGGTGTTGGAATACCACCTTCCGCTGCTTGTGAATCAGTGAGTTTTACCACTTGCCCATCAGGTGTCATTAAAACCGCGCCCGTTGGTATCACTGGCGACCGACCTGGTGCGAACATGGCCACAACAAGCAAGATGATGCCAATAATCATTGAGATACCTGCAAACATCAGCACAATGCTGCTGAAGCTAGTGAACCCAGATTGAAGTGTATTGACAACTAAGGACGCACGAATACGCTCTGCCTCATCAGAGACATTTAATGCTTGTGAAAATAGGTTGACTAATGCCAACGATAACAGAAGTAGGGGGACAACAGCGATAATAGCTGCAACGATATTCGTCGCCCCAATCCATCGCCCAAATGATTTAAGCGAACGCACTGTAAAGACAATAATTAATGACAAAAACGCCCCAGCTCCCAAGAATAACCCAAGCGATAACCTATCATAACCTTCGAAGAGTAAAAGAATTGCCTCAACATCTTCAGGATTTTGTAAACCAAATAACTCTCGGTAAGTGATAACCCGTTCTTCAAATGCATCACCGATAACATTTAATGTCCCCGTGATGACAGCCATACTAAGCTCTCGAGACTGTGAGGTTGTGGGGTTACATATAGGTAGTGGCTCATCGGTTTCGCCTGCAGCTACAGCCCGAATGACTGCTTGTTGGCGTAGTGTACATTCTGGCGCTGCATCCAAAATCAACGCCGCCGCCTGCTCTGCTGGCTCTCCTTGTAGATGGTTGACGAGTGGCTCTAAATTGAGTGATTCATCTAGAATATTGACGTTTCCATGAATGAGATGCAGGAAAGCGCCCGCAGCTCTCTTGACCTCTACCTCTAGCCAATCTGGAGGTAGTAGTGTGTTTGTAACCTCTCGCCATGCGTCGTCCCCAATTGTATCAACCACTTCGAACATAGGCGGCAAGGGGATTTCTGGATTGACAGAATCAATTAAAAAGGGCAGTGCCTGTGGAATAATTTCCTCATAAATCTGATTATCGTTCAAAACGGTGCGCAATCTATCAGGCGCTAGTACCGTGATGCGAAATGCGGCATTCCATGCCCAGATAACCAGAAATAGTGCAGCTATCAGCACGAGTAGTAGGCCAATAATGCGTTGCCATAGTTTCACTTCTACCATGCTCTAACTCCTAACGGCCTCAAATCCACAGACTTTCTTTTACTTATACGTTGTCAGTCTGTATGCGTTGTATCCCCGCGTATTTTTCTATCGTCGCGGCTATTTGCTGTTCACCTATTGTCACAGTCAAATTGGGTTTAGCAAATGCGGTTTTTATAACCCCTAATGCAAAGACTGTGCCGTCTGGCGCTTGGGCACAACTCGTCAAAGTGCCAATTTCTCGCCCCTCATGAAATATTGGGGCTGGCGTTTCAACAGATTGCGGTATCGTGATGTGCATCAGGCATTTTGCTAACTTGCCGCGGCTTTCCATACGGGCAATAATTTCTTGCCCTGTATAGCACCCTTTGCTAAAGCTCACCTCATCCCACAGCCCCAGTTCTAAGGGAATATAATCGCGCTGCAATTCGCTGCCAGCAGCCGGCCTGCCTACTCGTACGCGCAATATGTGGTAAAGCAAGCTGCCACTTGGCTGTATGCTTTGTTGTTCGCCAGCTTGCAGAAGTGCTTGCCAAACCTGTGTTGCTGCTTGCTGCGCCATAATCATAACCCAATGTGTACCAACCAACGGTTTTCTTTGGGCAAGATAAATAGGCACACCATCAAGTTCCACTGCCATCCCTTGAAAAACACCTAAGTCAGCCGCTTGTGGCCATATATGCTTGATAAAGTTAGCGACTTGTGGGCCATGCAAAGCAAATTGTGCGCTTTCCTCTGTGATGTTTTGTATCTGTACGTTGTCATTGAAGAAGATATGGCGTTGGAGATATGAAGCTAGGGGAGCGGCTCTTGTTGGTTCGGTGATGCCGAGAAGATGGTCTTCTCGGTTATAGATAACCAAACGGTCTAAAATGCGGCCATTGGCGTTAGTGAAAATTGTTGGCCGCCCCTCGTCTGCTGCCATCTGGGTTAAATCGTTGGTAGACATTCGGTGTAAGAAGTCTACGCAGTCTGCGCCATGAATTTTCAAGCGACCTTCATGGCTGCGGTCTAATAATACGCCGCTTTCTAATGCTGCTTGGTACTCGCTGGCCAAATCGCCATAGTGTAGCGGAATGCCATCGGCTGCTAATTGCGCCCCTGCCTGACGGTGAATGTCTACTAGGGACATCTCGCCCTCCATGATTAACGTTTAATTAGGTCTGCTAGTTGTTCTAGCGCTATGGATTCTGGCAATGGCGCTTCATCTAACGGCACCCATCGCCCTTTAGGTGGATTGGGGAGATAATGGTCTAGGTGGTAAATGTAATAGAAAGTGAAATAATGGGCAAAGGATGTTTGTTGGGTTGCTATTCCTGCTGGGTTGATAAAATGGCGGTTTGTTGTTGTGCCATGAATATGCCCTTCAAGTGCATTGCCATAGTATTGTTGGATGGCACGCTGCGCCGCTTCGTGAGGCAATTCGCCTTGTGCCAATATCACTTGCGGGTAAAGTGGTGCGTGCTCGCACAGCAATACTTGCTCGTTATATACAGGAATAACTTGTGCAACATAAGCCAGCCGGTGACGAGGCATTCCCATATGTACGCGATGATTTACCAACCGCCTGCGGCAGCGCTCTGCCTTAATGATGCTATACAGCTCTTCTGCCGCCGCATCCATATCATCGTTGATAATCAAATAATCACAAGTTGCAGCATATGGCAATTCCATTCGGGTACGGCGCAAACGTTTCTGAATTTCTTCTTCTGGTTCACCACGTACTTCCATTCGCTCGCGTAAAATAGCCAGTTGCTCTTCTACCGTATCACCCGGGACATTGATAAAGATGAGCACAGTATTATCTGGGTATCTCTGCCGTAAGATTGTTGCTCCAAGGACTTCTATATCCGCAATACGGTCTTGCCCTGCTAAAATCGCCCTTTCTACAGTGCGTCGCGGGACACCATAGAAGCGCCCTGGATGCACCTCTTGCCATTCGATCAACTCTTCATTGGCAATCATCTGTTGAAAGGCTTCAACTGAGATAAAGTCATGTTCAATGCCTTGTGTCTCGCCGGGACGCATCGCGCGCGTGGTGGCTGTAGGCAATTGTTTGATGTCATCTAACCGCTCAATAATCATACGCATGAGCGCATTTTTGCCGCCGCCGCCCGGCCCGACTAGCACAAACAACAAACCTTTGCGTTCTTCTGCTATCGTCACACCAAACCCCTCAAATGTTGTTCGATTGCCTTGTGTTTCAGTGTAGCAGTATGTGCGCGCTAAAGCCACCGCATTTTGCTTTCAATAAGCAAACAAAACGGGCAGGTTGTGAAATGCGCCTGCCCGTTTTTTCTCACTTTGGTGCGATGCTTATGGGACTACATCTGCCCATGTGGTGCCCAGCTTGAATTCATCAATCTGGGCGACATCACCACTTTCGAAGCTACCGATGCGGATACCCAGCGTATTGAAGCTGCTTAAGACCGCACCACCCGAAGAGGTTTGCTGCGGTGTGCCTGCCTCACTGAAGCTGGGGTTCACCCACAGGTCGAAGCGGTCATAGGGGTTACCCGCGCCCGGATTGCTCTTCCAGATGCGCCCCACCACGAAGTAGGTTGTGCCATTAGACATCGCTTGTTCATAAACTTCGTTGCCAGAACTCATCCGTGCAAAGATGTCTTCAGGGCCACTGTTATTACCACGATTGCCTTTGATGCCGATATTCGGCGCACCACCATGGTTGCCAGATGTGGTGATGTCTAACCATACGGCCAGGAAATCGTTTCTATTTATGGTGGTCCCAGATGTTGTGCGGATGAGGAAGCTGATATAAACCTCATCACCGGTCTGCAATGGCAACTGGCGGTAAACAATGTTGTTGTTATTGCCCACCACTTGTAACGCACGGTTACCACCGTTGACAGTACCACCACCAGAGACGTTATAGGTCATCGGGTTACCTGATGTATCAACAACCTGTGCTAAGGAGTCAATCGCAGACCAGTTGCTTGCCCAGCCACCGCCAGCGCTAGCGCCATCCAGCGAGCCTGGAGCATAGCTGTTGAACGACTCTTCTGCAATTACAGAGCCACCAGCTTCATTGTCTGTGACCTGTGCATTGAACGAGTAGCTCAGGTTATCGTAATTGCCATCTGCTGTCGCCCCATTATTCACCGTGTGGGTGATGACACAGGCGTGCGGTGATGCTTCTACATCGCTATCATCAACAGCCGTCACCGTGATAGTTTGCGGCGTTATACCAGCAGAGAAGCTGACACTTGTCGGTGATACTGTACATTCACCATCTGTCGTGATGTCAATTTGCACCACGCCGCTTGATGGGTCGCGCACAATTTGCAGGTCATACGTATCTGTTGCGCCACCTTCCGTGACATCGGTGCTACCACCGCTTTCCAGTACCTCGATAGCGTAAGGCCCACAGATGTTACGATTTGGACAGCTTTCTACGATACGGATGTCAGTAATCCACCAACTGTTCAGCCAGTTATATGGTGATTGTGTACGGCGGTTAGTAGAATCCGTGCCCTGATTATCCAGACGGAAGCGAATCATCACTGTGCCGCCAATGTAGTTTTCAAGGCTGTGGATACGGCGTCGCCAATCCCCTTGGTCTGGCATGTAGTATGAATTACAGATAGTTGGCCCATTGAACCCGCTTGGCGATAGGCCAGATTGTGTCCATGTGAAGCCACCATTGACTGACACTTCGAAACGTAGACACCCGTTAGTTTCGTAGTAGGTGTAGTATTCAATGATTGGCTGTACCGCAGTGGATAGGTCAATCAGACCATCCAGTATTAGCGACGAGTTGCCGCGCGGCACTGACGGAATTTCTGGGAAGCTGGGGCCTGGCCCTTGCTTTGGACTATCGGTGAACGAGAAGCTGTTGCTACCCATGGTGAGCTGGATGGCAGCATCACCACCGTTCTCATAGTATTCGATCGTCAGCTTATACTGTTCGCCTAAGACGAATGTCGCTGTACCCGTGCTCGGTTTGAAGCCTTGGTCATTCCAATTGTCGATGATGTTCCAGCCGCTCAAATCTGGCGAGCTGGCGTTGTTCTTACCGCCGGCATACTCATATTTCATGCGCACACCGTCATCACTACTTAGGATGAACAAGAATTCACCCGGTGATAGTAGCGAACCATCGACAACCGGCGTCGTTAGCTCAAAGCGTGCGACGAAGCGGTCACGCCAACCAGAGACCGGACCGTTACGCCCCCAGTTCTCGTTGATGTCCAGCAGGGCGCCGCTGTCATCCGCTGTTGCGTTGTTATAGCCGTCATACGCCGGATTGCTCAAGAAGACATCCGCGCCAGCTTTCATGCGGTTGCGCCAACTCGTGCCGCCTGGTGCTAAGCTGCGGCAATCTATTGAGCCGCCACCACCATCACAACGCCAGTAGTAGTAATTCCAGATAGCGCCGCCAATAGTCGTTGAACCACCACCAGCGCCACGATATAGCTCAGGACTTAAGCCCCAGATACCTTCCGGCACCCAGTTCGCCAGGTTACGCGCACCATCGAAGAATGGTATGGCGAATACCTGCTCATTATTGCGATAGCGGATGCGGATATTGTCGATATAGAGACCATCACGCTTGCTACCACTATCTAGCGCATCAGAGACGAAGCGGATACGGATACGCTTGCCAGGAATGCTAGCGGTCTTAGCATAAGTCGAGAGGTCTATTTGCCCGCGTTGCCAGGTGTAGGTGCGCCGCCATTCACTGACACTCCAGACAGTGAACCATTCACTCCAGCCATAGCGATGCTCATAGCATTGCTCTTGTCCGCCAGAACATAAGCGGTCTGGTGAGACGGGGGCAGCCCCTTCGCGGTCATAGGAAATTTGGACATAGAGCCGCACATTATCGCCAGTATAGTAGCGATACCAGAAGTATAGCGTTGGTAATTCACTGACATCGA
>DAOTWU010000300.1:0-2647 GCA_034435735.1 Anaerolineae bacterium
GTGCCTTTACCATGGATAATGCGGCCAAATGGCAAGCCAGCGGTATAGGCAGCATCGACATAGCGGTCGAGCTTCTCTAGCGCTGTTTCTACCCGTTCGCCCCGCAAATCCAGCTCCAGCCCCGGCGATTCGGCCTTCGGACGCGGGTCATTGGTGGGCGTGTAGCTTCTGCTTCGCCCCCGCTCTCGCTCTGCGGTGCGCTTTTCGCTACGGGTACGCTTGCGCATATCGCGGTACTTAGCACGTACTCGCAAGTTGCCCACTTGCACTTGCGCCTCTTTGTCATCTAGTTCGGTGATGACGCCTTCAGAATTGAGCGTTTCCAGCCAGACGGTATCGCCCAGTTTGGGTATCCAGTCAATATCTTCGGGCATGTCGATAGCATCATCGTCTAGTGGCTCTTGTGTCCATTCGGTTAGCTTTTCGACTGCCGCTTGTAGGGCGTTGACGGTCTCTAATGGCATCTTGGCCGATTGCATCTCGCGGCGCAACCGCTTCAACTCTTTGCGGAACTCCTCTAGTTCGCCTTCTGCGTTACGGCGGGCAGCGGCCAGAATATCGCGCCGTTCATCCTCGATTTTATCCAGCCGCGCGGTGAGTTCTTCACGTTTTTCGGCCAGTTCCTCGCGCAGGCGTTCAATTTCTTCGTGCGCTTCTCGGATTTCGACACGGGTTCGCTGGATTTCGTCTAGCAGGTCATCTGCCGCCAAGTCTTCTGTTGCCACCATCTCGCGGGCAGCGTTGATGATGTCTTCTGGAAGGCCAAGCCGCCGCGCAATCTGTAGCGCATTAGAGCGCCCCGGCACACCGATAATCAGGCGATAGGTTGGCGCGAGCGTCTCAAGGTCAAATTCCACGCTGGCATTGCGCACGCCGGGCGTCTCGACACTATAGACTTTCAGTTCTGGATGGTGGGTGCTGACCATGCAAGTGACGCCCCGTTGCACCAGATACGTGAGGATGGCGCGGGCAAGGGCAGAGCCTTCTGCGGGGTCTGTACCAGCGCCCAACTCATCTAAAATTACCAGCGAGCGATTATTACACTCGCGCAAGATGCTGATGATGTTGGTCATATGCGATGAAAAGGTGCTGAGCGATTGCTCAATGCTTTGCTCATCGCCAATATCAGCGAATATGCCTTCAAACACGCTCAGGCGGGCGCTATCTGCGGGAAGCTGTAACCCGCTTTGCGCCATCAACGTGAGCAGGCCTACGGTTTTCAGTGAGACCGTTTTGCCGCCTGTGTTGGGGCCAGTCACCACCAGCGCCCAAGTGTCGTCGCCAAATTCCACATCAATCGGCACAATGCGCCCTTTTAGCAGGGGGTGGCGCGCGCCTTTCAGGTCGATGGTGCTGCCGGGGTGGCCATTTTTGCGTGGCGTGAAGCCCAATAGCTCTGGCTGTACGGCGTTTAGCTCTTCCGCATAGCGGGCGCGGGCAAAGGTAAAATCAAGATACCCCAGCACCTCAACTGTCCGCGAGATTTGCTCCGCTTGGTCGCCAATGGCCTCGGTCAATTCGCGCAAGATGCGCAGAATTTCTTTTTCCTCATCAAGCTGCAGTTCGCGCCATTTGTTATTAAGCTCGACGGTTTCCAATGGCTCAATGAACAGGGTCGCCCCGCTCGATGACGAATCGTGCACAATGCCCTTGATTTTGCCCTTATGATCGGCTTTTAGCGGGATGACATAACGCCCGTTGCGCATGGTGACGATATGTTCTTGTAAAAGGGGGGCATTGGCTTTCGATTGGACAATGCGGTTGAGTTTACTCTGGAGGCGTTCAAAGGCTTGCTTGAGGTCGCGGCGGATAATGGCGAGGCGAGGGCTGGCGGTGTCCATCACTTCCGCATTATCGTCGATGCTGCGGGCGATGGCCTCTTGCAGGTCGCTGCATTCCTCAATCTCGGATGCAATTTCCGCCAATAGGGGAAAGCGCCCCTTCATATGCCCCAACATGCGCTTAAGCGTTGTACCACGCCGTAGGGTATAGCGAATATCCAGCAGGACGTTTGGCTCAATGATGACGCCACGCTGGGCATTGATGACGACATCGCGCACATCGCGCGCGCCGCCCATACTTACGCTGCTGTTTTGCTCCAGAAGTTCGCGCGCTTCGGCGGTTTCCCGTTGCCAAACGCGCGCTTCGTCTAAATCGGTTGTTGGCAGCCACTCGCGGGCAATTTCTGCCCCTGCCCGAAAGGACGTGTGTGCCGCCACTTGTTCCATGATTTTATGCAGCTCTAAAGTCTGCGTTGATTTCTCGCTAATCATCGTTGTTCATTTTCTCCATTTCAGCAGGTCATTGTATTAAAACAAATAGTCTCTGTCAATTGTTAAGGTTTTTAGTGGCTCATAAAAGGTCATTTCGGCCATCTTTGTGTTCAAGTTCTTACGATTTGATTACATCATGGCGGGCTGACGTAATAAATGCCGCGCTGCTCCCGTCCGTAAAAGCGTAAGGCAGCCTACCAATGAAAGGGGATTGGGCAAATGTTATACGATGCGATTGTGATTGGTTCGGGACAGGCGGGGCCGTTTTTAGCAGCCGATTTGGCGAACGAGGGGCAGCGTGTCGCGCTTATTGAAGGCGATAAAATTGGCGGCACATGCGTGAACTATGGTTGTACACCTAGCAAAACACTTAT
>DAOTWU010000301.1:0-4327 GCA_034435735.1 Anaerolineae bacterium
GAGTACGCCATTTACCACGTCTACTAAGAAAGCGGCGAGAAATACAAAATATGAGAACTGTATCAGTTGATTATCTGGATTCCATTTTAACTTCAGTATCGGGAGAACGCCGTGGAGAATAGGCCATTACTCTCGCTTGTTATTCCTGCCTATAACGAGGGCGCACCAGATCGCTTGCCACGCAGTCTGGAAGATATTACGGCTTTCGTCGCTGGTCAGGATTTCGAGATTGAGGTGATTATTGTCGACAATAATAGTAGCGACAATACGAAAGATATAGCCACACAGGCAGCCGAGCAATATCCCTACATTCGGGTTTTGACAGAAAAGCAGCAAGGGAAGGGTGCGGCTGTACGAACAGGTATGATGCAGGCGCGCGGTGAGTATCTCTTCATCTGTGATGCCGACCTTTCAATGCCAATTGAAGAAGTGCTGAAATTTTTGCCGCCCCAAGCTGATGAATATGACATCGCTATTGCCTCGCGGGAAGCACCAGGCGCAAGACGTGTTGATGAGCCAGAATTACGCCATATCATGGGGCGTGTATTCAACTTAATTGTCAAGATTATTGCCGTACGCGGCTTGAATGACACCCAATGCGGCTTTAAGTGCTTCAAGCGAGACGTGGCTTTAGAGTTGTTTCCATTACAGACAATTGATGGCTGGGCGTTTGATGTGGAGCTGCTTTTCATCGCCCAACAACGTGGGTATAAAATCATCGAAGTGCCCATCACATGGATTTACAAAACCCATTCTAAAATTAAGCCCATGCAAGATTCCATCAATATGGTATGGGAAACGCTGAAAATACGAATTAACGGATGGCGAGGACGCTATGGCAAAAAAGCGGCGAAACAGAACCGCCAGCCTGCGCCATGAGCGCGAATGTTATCGCAGCGGGCTTAAGTATATTCTCGGCATTGATGAAGTTGGACGAGGACCATTAGCTGGCCCTGTTGTAGCAGGTGCGGTTTGCTTGCCTATTCACGATGAGCAACTTTCACAAAAGCTCAAAGGTGTACGAGACAGCAAAGATATGACCGCCCTACAGCGAGAAGCACTGATAACGACCATCAAGGAAACAGCTATCGCTTGGGGTATCGGCGTTGCCAGTGTAGAAGAGATTGACAAATTCAATATACTTGAAGCGACAAAGTTGGCCATGGAACGAGCAGTGCGGGATAGCATGGTGCGTTTTCCCGACTTTCGTCCTGATGTGTTATTTCTTGATTCCGTATTGCTCCCAAAACTCGTTACACAATACCCGCAAGTGAGCATTGTTGAAGGCGATAAGCGCACATTGAGCATTGCTGCTGCCAGCATTATCGCCAAAGTATGGCGCGATGCTTATATGCTTGATTTGCATGAGGAACTGCCACACTATGGCTTTGACGAAAATAAGGGTTATGGAACAGCCCAGCATCTTGAAGCCATCCAACAGTTTGGCCCCTCGCCACAGCATCGCCGCAGCTTTGAACCTCTAAAATCCTTACTCAGTGATGATGAAAACGGCATATGAAACTCGCACTTGTGCATGATTGGCTCAACCAGATAGGCGGCGCAGAAGATGTGCTGCAAGTACTGGTTGAGATGTATCCAGAAAGTCCAATTTACACCAGCATTTACGACCGTGACGGTATGCCCCCACATTACCGGCAGTGGGATATTCGCACATTGTGGATGGATCGCCTGCCAGCGATTTATAACCACCACCAGCCTTATTTGCCACTCTACCCGCTGGCCTGGCAGGGTTTAGACTTATCAGATTACGATGTGGTATTGAGCAACAAAAGCGGATTTTGTCACGGGTTCAAAAAAGATGACACCACCCTGCATATTTGCTATTGTTTAGCCCCAACCCGCTATGTCTGGCAACTGGATGCTTATATTGCACGCGAAGGATTTGGGCCTGTGCTGGGTTCAGCACTGAAGCCATTAATCAGCCTGCTGCGCCGTTGGGATTACAATGCAGCCCAACAAGTTGACCATTTCATCGCTATCAGCAGCGAAATCAAAGAACGTATCCAGCGCTACTACCAACGCGACTCAGTGATTATTTACCCGCCAGTTGAAACAGCAAGATTTACACCTGTACCCAAAAATGAGGTAGAAGATTACTATCTCATCGTATCACGCCTTATCCCTTATAAGCGGATTGATTTAGCTATTCAAGCGGCTAATGAACTAGGTCTACCGCTCAAAATCGGCGGGAAAGGACGTGATATGGAACGCTTGCAAGCTATGGCAGGGCCAACAGTGGAATTTCTGGGTTATGTACCAGATGATGAGCTACCGCAACTCATGGCGCGGTGTAAGGCGTTTCTCTTCCCTGGTCTAGAAGATTTCGGCATCACACCTGTGCAAGCGCAAGCCGCAGGCAGGCCTGTAATTGCGTTCGGCGGTGGTGGCGCACTGGATACTGTGATTCCTGGCGTAACAGGCGAGCATTTCCATGAACTCACTGCGGAAAGCCTGATTGAGGTGTTGCGGCAATTTGATGCTGATAAGTATGATACAGACACCATACAACGACACGCCCAAAAATTTGATGTTGAAGTTTTTCGCCACCGTCTGGCCACTTATGTAGAACAAGCTTATGATGCGTTTAAGCGCGGGCGCACTTTTAGCTGGCAAGACCCTGTCGGGGAGGCAATCTAGTGGAACTGTTGCAAATTATTCGGGTATTATTGCGGCGTTGGTATCTTGTCCTTATTCCGCCTGTGATTATAGGCATTATCACCCTACCATCACTATTTCGGCCAACGCAAAGCGGGGGATATAAGACCACTATCCGCTATACAGCGGCACAAGTATTGAACATCCCTGAGCGAGATGGTGATTATCAAGATATATGGCTAGCATCAGAACTCACTGTTAACGCTTTAACTGATTGGGTGCGGACAAGCAGTTTTGTGCAGGAAGTCGCCGAAGTTGCCGCAGAAAACGGCTTGCAAGTTGAGCCTTTAGCCATCCCTATTGCAGCAGATAATGCCCGCAGTATTGGCGTGCTGGAATTAGCTTGGAACAACCCCAATGAGCTACAAATCATTACAGATGCGGCCATCACTGTGCTGCAAACACAAACACACATTTTCTTCCCACAATTAGAAAATGAGCCAGCAAGAGTTCGCATTTTAGATATGCCCATTATTTCGCCCGCCCCGCCCCCACTAACAGACCGATTTAGCCCATTGATTAAACTGGGATTGGGGATAATTGGCGGCTTGGGACTAGCATTTTTAGCCGAATACTTTGACCAAACTCTGCGAACAAAAACTGATTTAGCTGCACTGGGCATCCCCGTGGTGGGGAGTATCCCGCGCTATCGAAAATCCCGTTAACCTCCCCATGTGGCGTAACATGGTTGCCTCTTTTGCGGTAAGCTATATATACCTTGTCGGGAAAGAAGGGAGTTCAGCATGTTACGCAAGCTTGCCATCCTTTGTGGGATATTACTGCTCATACATATGGCTATCGCCCAAGAAGACTATTTATCGTATGTATGGGAGGATGGTGGCATTGCGTTTGTTTACCCTACTGGCTGGGATGCGCCTTTATCTGAACCTGTAGATAACGGTATCTCGCTCCAATTGGCACAGGCTTTTGTGCAAGACCCGCTAGAACTTCGCCCCCCTGCAATTACATCTTTTAGCTTGTACGTTTACAATACAACCGAGCTAGATTTAGCAACCGAGCTACAGACAACATTGGCAACATATAGCATTGCAGCGGCTGGTGTCATAGAGGAAAGCTTTTTAGGGCAAAATGGGGTGATGGCAGCTGCATATAGCCCTGATGGGCTTTTCTTCGGCATGGGGAAGGCCACACAACTACCTGATGGGCGCGTAATTGTGTTTGTTGGGCGGAGCGTGGCGGATACTGCCGATACTTTCCAACAACTATTCACTATCATTGAAACCAGCATGGTAACTGACACTACCATTTCGCCCACCCCACCGCAATATGGCATAAACTGGATAACCGAAAGCACCGCGGCTGATGGCGAAACAGCGTTTCTTGATTTAGCTGACATCACTCTAGCCCCACATAACGACATTCGTGATGGGGTTTTATTCGCTGTTGATAGTTTCCCACAAGTTGGCCTCATTCAAATTAACCCACATAATGGCATGGTGGAGAACCAATACGCCATACCAGACGAAGGGTTAGCACAAGCACTTGTAGCGAGCAGCGATGGGACGATCTACGTTGCTGATGTTGTCTGTGGGTGTGTGCAAGAGTTCCAGACAAATAGCGGGTGGCAACAACCTGTGATGTCTGATTTTTCAGCAGATGCGCCATACAGTCTAACAGTGGACAATGACGG
>DAOTWU010000302.1:0-3386 GCA_034435735.1 Anaerolineae bacterium
TGGGGGCTTATCGCCCTGTGGTGAGGACGAGTTTGCCTTTGGCTTGCCGCGTGAGGATGGCAGTGAGGGCATCGGCGGCGTTTTCTAGTGGGTAGGTTTGCGAAATATGCGGCTTTAACCTGCCCGCGGCGTATTGCTCCAATAGGAGCGCCAGTGATTCTACGAGCACACGCGGGTTGCGGCGAGCATATTCGCCCCAGTACACGCCGACAAGCGAGCAGTTTTTCAGCAGGGGTAAGTTGGCTGGTATCGACGGGATTTTGCCGCTGGCGAAGCCGATGACCAGCAACCGCCCTTCCCATGCTGTGCTGCGCAGGGCGGCTTCGGTGTAATCGCCACCGACGGGGTCTAGTACCACATTTGCGCCACGCCCGCCGGTGTATTCTCGCACCTTTTCGCGCAAGTCCTCTTCTTTATAGTTGATGAGATAGTCTGCGCCATATTGTTGGCAAAGCGCCAGTTTTTCCGCTGTGCTGGCGGCGGCTATGACCTTCGCGCCCATCAGCTTACCAATTTCTACAGCGGTTAAGCCAACGCCCCCAGAAGCGCCCAGCACGAGCAGCGTTTCGCCACTGCGCAGCTCGCCACGATGAGCTAGTGCGACGTGCGATGTGCCATAGGCGACGGCGAAAGCGGCGGCCTGTGTATAGGGCATGTTATCGGGGATGGTGACGACCATCTCTGCGGGGACAACCACTTCATCAGCATAGCCGCCATAGTTCATCAGGGCGATAACGCGGTCTCCCACTTGAACATGGTTGACGCCTTGCCCCACCTCTAACACCTCGCCAGCAACTTCTAGCCCTGGTGTGAACGGCAATTCTGGGCGCACTTGGTATAACCCCTGCACGATGAGCGCATCGGGATAATTCACCCCACAAGCATGGACGCCAACGCGCACCTGCCCAACGCCAAGCGAGGGCGAGGGGTGCTCTTCGACGATGAGGGCGGATGGCTCGGCGAATTGTTTACAAACGACTGCACGCATAATAACCTCTTTATCTTAAAAATTGTTCGAGCACGTTAAGTATAACGCAGTGGCGGCGGATGTGCGGCATGGGGTGGTATGGTGCATATAAATGAAGAAGACAGGCTTAAGCCCCTTTAAGGCCTGTGATGGTGTATTCTACGCCGTGCGGATTGAGACCACGTTTAGAGGCGTCTAGTATTTCCATGCTCACGATGTTACCTTGTTCATCATAATCAATGATGATGCCAGGTTTATCCTCGTCGCTCTCTTTAACTGGCTTATCGCTTAAGATGATGCGGAGAATATCGACCTCAGCGTCATAAGTCACTTTCATGCTTCGTCACTCCAATATTTTTTAATGTTACTGGTGCGATAAACGGTGATAACTGTGAGAGGGCTTGTTTCCTCTACAATGATGCGCACTAAATACAGTTTATCGTCAAACTCTATCCTTGATTGATATATTTTGCGATTAGAATAGGTGGAAACTATTTGCTCTGGTGACTGGATAACCTCATCTATAAGTTTTAAGGGAATACCTCGTCTAATCGCTTCTTCTTTAGCATGTTCTGTCAGAAAATACTCTTTTTTCTTCGCCATATTAGAGTGCACATAAAAAATAAACCATCTCTATCAGTATAACGCAGTGGCGGCGGATGCGCGGCATGGGGTGGTATGGTGCGTCGTAGGGATGGCGTCAGGTTGGCGTGGCGTGGCGGTTGTGTCGTTATACGTATAGCGGGTTATGCTCGTTGTAACACTGTAACCCCTAATGTTTGGGGAACATGGCGCAGATGGAATGCGTCATAGTAATAGAGATAGTGTGTGGAGAAGTGGGAAAACATGTTGAACGCCATGAGTGATACAACCAGAAATTTACCGCCCGTCCATCCGCCAACGCGCGAGGGCATCTGCCCTTCCTGCGGACGCCATAGCGATTTTCATTTTGAAGGGGAACAACGTTGGCCGCGCCATATTGCCGAAAAGGCTGGCCTACCCATGATTATCTTACTATGGTCGTGTGGTTATTGTCATAGCACCGTGAGCGACAACGAAATTCTATGACTGATGATAGCGCGTTCTATGCCCCGCGCTGGCGTGTCAATCCAGCCACCAGCATATCTAGCGCGAGCGCGGGTGATAGATATTTGCCGCTCTTCATCCCCATATCAATTTCATGCAGGCGATAGTAAATCCTCTTTAAGTCCTCAAAGCTGAAGCGGCGCGATAGCTGTAGATACTTCTTGCCTTGAAAGCGACGCGAACCCGTGCTGCCTCGCAATCCAATCGCATCAGCCACAGCCAGCGGGTCAGTTGTGCCGCCGTTTTCGATGTATTCGCAGGTGAGCAGCAGATAGCGAAACTGGCGGACAATCATACCCAACAGGCCAAAGCCCTGCTCTCGCGGGTTGTCTAAAAGGCGGTGCATCAAGCGGAAGGCGGTAGCCCCGTCGCCGGTGGCGATAGCATCGACCATGGCGAAGATGTTGGCTTCTGGCACATAGGGCGTCAGTAGCGCTACATGCTCCTCAGTAATTTCACCCTCGCCATCCAGATAGCTGACCAGTTTAACCAGCTCATTATCGGCCAGTTGAATATCATTATCGGTGACCTGTGCTAGAGCGTTAGCGGCTTCTGGGGTGATGGCGATGTTATAGTGTTGGCGGGCGCGCTGCATAATCCAACTGGTGGCATCATCGGGCATTTTGAACAGAGCGTAATAGCCGCGTTCGTGGCTTTGTGCTAGCTTGACAATGGGCAGGCGCTCATCCAGCACGGTTCGCTCCACCAATATCAAGCGGGCGTAATCGGGCAGCTGTGGCAGGGCATCAGTGAGCCGCTCTAACGCTTCTTTATTGGCTTTGCCGCGCCCCTGCAAGCGGGAGATAAGCCCCTTGACGATGACCATGCGACGGTCGGAGAGGAAGGGGTAGGAGCTAACGGCGTTAATCACCTCTGGTACATCGACCTGTTCGCCATCCATCTCGCTGATATTAAGGCCGCCGTTATCATCTTCATCCATGCGCGCGCGCAGTTGCTTCACCAGCGCTTCGACTTCAACAGTATTGTCGCCATGAATCAGATAGAACGTCGTTAATTTATCAGCCATGTGCCTCTCCTCATCGCCATTTGCGCCTACATTATATTACAGCTTAGGACAAGACGAGGATAGTGGGCTAGGTGGTTTTTGGGGTTTGCTTGTGCTCAGCGATGCGGGCATAAGCCTCTTCTAGCGTATCGACAAAGAGATAGCTCTTTTTGATGTGGGGGTATAGCGTTGCGAGAATTTTATAAGATGTGATGACGATATTGCTTGCACCTACGACATAAGCCACCACTTGATTGGGCGGATTTTGCCGCAAAACCACCCGCCCCGCCTTGAGTATATCTAGCGGCACTTGCTTGGTCGCGGTCA
>DAOTWU010000303.1:0-7857 GCA_034435735.1 Anaerolineae bacterium
CAAGCGTGCGGCGCATGTGGTGGGTGGCTTTGTAAAAGCGCATGGAGAGCGGCATGGCCATGATTTTGCGAAAGTCATCAATTTCAAAGGCCATATGGACATGCGTATCAATGAGGCCGGGCAAAATAAAGCCACCGCCGGCGTCGATGCGGGTGATGTCGCCATCGGGCAATTGGCGCGCGCCACCCGTATAAACTTGGCGGATGTAGCGCCCCTCAATGAGCACTGCCGCGTTGGGGATAGGGTCGCCACCATTGCCATCAATAAGCGTGCCATTTTCAATCAAAATATATTGAGCCATGAAAATATTGCCTTTTGTTAAGGTTCAATTGTTGGCTACAACTATAACAGCGATAGGCCACATCTCACTATACCGCCCGTTATAGCCATTGGCTTAATTTGCGCAGAACTAATAATGGCTATAATAGAAATAACATATTTGTTATATAAGGGGGACGGAATGACCTTTCCTAGAATTGATAGTGACGATTTGACCGCCTACTTTGACGACGAGCACTATATTACTTATGTCGTGTATCGGGGGGTGTTGACCGACCAGCAAACGCTACGGGTCTATGCGTGGATGGGCGAATTGCTCAAAGCCGCAATAGCTGCCGGCTTGGGGTTAAATGACCTGTATGGGAGCGTGTATGACTTCCGCGAGGTGACGAACTTCAAGCAATATAACTTGAGTACGGTCATGCGAGAGAGCCAGAAGGTGAATACCAAGATGGATTTATCGCATGTGCCGGTGGCCTTGCTGGTGCAATCACCTTTGCAGGAAGAATTGCTGCGCATCGCCCTGAAGCTGACGCCACAGGATTACCGCAAAAAGGTGGTGCATTCCGAACAAGAGGCACTGGACTTTATCGAACAGTGGCATCATGAGCACGGTGATTAGTTGGTATTTGTTGTAACCTGATACTGCTTCAAGGGGAATATCCGCATTCCCCTTTTTGTATCATCCCCCAAGTTGCACAAAAATTCATTTCAACGATAATAAACTTTATCGTTAACTTGTTAAGGGGGACATTATGGGTTTTCCTTATATCAAAAGTGAAGACCTGGACGCCCATTTTGATAGTGATAATATGTTGCTCTTCATCACCTATCGAGGCGTTCTCAGCGATAAACAGACCTTGCGCGTCTATGAATGGTTTCATGAATTGCTGACTGCGACGATGAAAGAGGGGCTATATCCTTCAGACCTGCGCGGGGCGGTGTTCGATTTTCGGGAGGTGACTGACTTCCGCCAGTATAACCTGCTGACGGTCATGCGGGAGAGCCAGAAGATGAATAAAACGGCCAACTTCTCGCATGTGCCAGTGGCGATGGTGGTGAACTCGCTGCTACAGGAGGAGCTGGTGCGGGTGGCGCTGAAGGTGTCGCCGCAGGACTATCGCAAGCGCATTGTACGCACGCCGCAGGAAGCGCTGAACTTCATCGACAACTGGCATCGCGAACACGCCTAAGCCGCTCATGAAATGCCATCACAATGGCCTATATCCCGATGCTGTGCCACTTCAGCATCGGGTTTTTATTTGTGACATAAAACACAAGTATTATAAAGTGCACATAAAAAAAGCACGAGTTATCCATTATGGAGTATGCTGAAAGTGGTGATATATCCTAGAGGAGGGATGCGCTATGGAACTTCCGCGTGTAGATAGCGAGGATTTGTCAATTTATTTCGATACTGATACCGGCTTAGCTTGGGCAGTTTATCGGGGGGTGATGACGGCTTCGCTGATTATCAAGACCTATAAGACAATTGCGCAGTTGGCTAGCCAAATTGCCGACCAACAGAACGCCTTTCTTGGCGGCATTTTTGATTTTCGGGCAGTGACCGATTTTGATAAATACTCTTTAAGCACGGTGATGCGGGAGAGTAAGCGGCTCAATATGAAAATGGACTTTTCCCAGTTGCCGGTGGCGTTGCTGGTGGGGTCGGCTTTACAGGAGCATATGGTGCGGGTGACGATGAAAGTGACGCCGCAGGATTATCGCAAGCGCATTGTGCACAGTGAAGAAGAGGCGCTGGAATTTTTCAAAGAATGGCACGCCCGCCACGCCAAAACTGACTGAATTTTAAGCAGTATAAGATAAAGGGGGCTATTTTTTATTTTAAATTCATATTTTTTGAAGTGTTTTACAGCGATTTTGATATATTATGTAATATATAAGTGCACTTTATTGATATATTTAGGAGGTAATCATGGAATATCCTCGTGTCGATAGTGAAGACCTGACCGCTTATTATGACCCCGATAAATTGATCACCCATGTGACCTATCGTGGCCCGATGACGGCAGACCTGACTATACGGGTGTACCGTTGGATAGCCGAACTGGCGAAAATCATAAGCCCACAAGATGTGCATGGTGGTATTTTTGACTTTCGAGATGTGACCAATTTCGAGAGCTATTCGCTCAGCACGGTGATGAACGAAAGTCGCAAGTTGAATATGAAGATGGACTTCTCCCATGTGCCGGTGGCGCTCATCGCCTCCTCTGGTTTGCAAGAGCAGATGGTGCGGGTGGTCATGAAGGTGACGCCGCAAGACCATCGCAAGGCAATTGTTCACTCTGAAGAAGAGGCGTGGACGTTTATTGAAGAGTGGAATAAAAAATACGCGACTGCAGATTAGCCGCTGCTGCGTTTGTTTATAGTCCGTTTTATTATTTAGGGAGATCATCTCATGACCACTTTGCCACGTGTCGATAGTGAAGACCTGACCGCCTATTTTGATGATGCGACATCAATTGCACAGGTCATTTATCGTGGCCCGATGACAGCATCGCTCACCATTCGTGCCTACCAATGGATTGCCCAGATTACCGGCGTTATTGGTGTGGAAGCTATTCATGGGGCGGTCTTTGATTTTCGGGCGGTGACAAACTTCGAGAGCTACACACTCAGCACTGTTATGCGCGAGAGCAAAAAAGCCAATATGAAATTTGACTTTTCGCATGTGCCAGTGGCCTTGCTGGTTGGCTCCGGCTTACAAGAACAAATGGTGCGGGTGGCGCTGAAAGTATCGCCCCAGGACTTCCGCAAGCGTTTGGTACGCTCTCAAGAAGAGGCGTTGGCGTTCATCGATGAATGGCATGGCCAGAATGCACCTTCTGGCTGATAGTTGTGGCTGAGCTTATCGCTTAATGATGGTGATAAGCTCTCCGGGGCCATGAACGCCGAGCACTTTCATCATTTCAATATCGCCTGTTGCGCTGGGGCCGCTGATGAAAGCGATGTTTGCCCGCGCGCGAATGTCGTCATGTGCGTCTGTGCGTTGCTGTGCCAGCCAATCTTCAATCCGCCCCACGAGTTGGTCAATCCGCGCCACTGCGATGTGTAGCGGTGGCACAACAGTGGGCAAACGCCCGCGCCCTTTACCGCTGCTCACGATTATCGTGCCCGTTGTGGCGGCCAGCGCATCCACCCCCGTAAGTCCCGCGCCTGCGTTGCGCGCCTTTTCTAGCGTGTTCGCCCTGCTTTCTTCCTTTATATAGGGCTGCTGTATGTGAATGCCCGCCGTTTGCAATTGCTTTTTCAAGCCACGCACGGGGATGTGGGTGAAGTGCCATGCCAGTATCTCGGTGATAGCCCGTTCTTGTAACGCTTGTAAGATAGCTTCTGCCGCTGCTGCGTCGCCATCGACAACTTGCACCTGAGTATGAACAGCCTGCGCCGTCTCGATGAAACGGGCGAGTAGCGCCTCGGCGTCGTCCGCATCAACACCAGTGACAGGCGCATAGTGGCGGGGGCGCATGGGCGCATCGGGGAAGGGGCGCCGCGCCGCCCGTAACCGCGCTAGAATTTGCTCGCGTGATGATGTCATGCGTTGCTCTCCCTGTTTTGCTGCCACCATTCATGAAATGACTGTTCTGCTAGCGGGGGGAAGTCGCGGCTATCTGTCCAGCCATTGAAGGGGAATGGCAATTGGTTGATAGTGCCTTGTTGGTTCTTCAGCTTAATGGTGACACGCCGCCCCATCTCCCCACTGAGATGGTACAGTAACGGGTGGCGGAAGGTGTAGCTATAGCCTTGCATGCCCGCGCGCCAATACAGTGGCTGGCGGTTGGCTAAGTCTCGCCGCAGCTTGATGAGCATGGTCGGAATGTCAATATCGACAGGGCAGGCATCTTTGCACGCCCCGCACAGGCTGCTAGCAAATGGTAGTGGTTCGGCCTGTGCTTTGCCACGAAATAGCGGCGTGAGGATAGAGCCGATAGGGCCGGGATAAATTGAGCCATAGCTGTGCCCGCCAACCGCGCCATATACCGGACAAATATTCATACAAGCGCCACAGCGGATGCAAGCCAAGGCTTCGGCGTATTCGCCAGCATAAATGTCGCTGCGCCCATTATCTAGCAAGATGAGGTAAAAGTGCTGGGGGCCATCGGCATCATCGGGGCGGGCGGGGCCGGTGGTCATGTTGGTATAGATGGAGAGGCGTTGGCCGGTGGCGCTGCGCACTAACATTTGCAATAGTGTGGCGAAGTCTTCCCATGTAGGGATGACCTTTTCTATGCCTGTGATGGCGATATAGACCGGTGGCAGGCTGGTAGTAAAGCGCCCGTTGCCCTCGTTGGTGACGACGACGACCGTGCCCGTTTCGGCGATGAGGAAGTTCGCGCCGCTGATGCCAAAATCGGCATTGAGGAACTTCTCGCGCAAGAGTTTGCGGGCATAGGCGGTGATTTCTCGCGCCATTTCGACGCCGTCGCCCTGTGGTTCTGGCATGCCCAACTTCTCCATGAAGACATCGCGCACCCGCTCTTTGGTCATGTGCATCACGGGCATGACGATATGGCTGGGGCGGTCTTCCATCACTTGCACAATGAACTCGCCCAAATCCGTTTCCACCATTTCGATGCCGTGAGCTTCCAGCATAGGAACAAGGCCGATTTCCTCTGTGACCATGCTCTTGCTTTTAACGCCGCGTTTGAGGTCATGGCGCTGGCAAATCTCCAGTACGAGGCGGTTGGCCTCTTCAGCGTCCTGTGCCCATAGGACTGTGCCGCCAGCGGCCTGCACATTGCGTTCGGCCTGCTCTAGCAATTCCGGCAGGTCATGGAGCGCGCGCAACCGTGCGCCCCGCCCCTGCTGGCGCGATTGTTGGGCATCGGGCAATTCTGCCAGTGCTTGCGCGCGGCGCGCCTCAACGTTGCTGGTGGCGCGGCGGATGGCGGTTTGTAGCTGTTCGTCTTTAATCGCGGTCGTGGCAGATTGGCGAAAGTGTAACGGGTCATAGGGCATGGCTATATCTCCCTCCAGATACATCCCCAATTGTAAACCGCCCGCCCGCACAGGGCAAAAAGTTGGTTGCAATAGACGGGGGATAGCTTCAGTAACGAGTTTTCATTTATTTCATTTGTTGTGTTTGTTGCGTTTAGTGGGTAAAATTATTGTAGAGAGAGGGAGAACCATATGGCGACCTACCAAAAACTTTACAATGATGAAGATGTGATAAGGGCGCGCATCGCTAAACAGCATTTGTCACGCTATATCCAAAATCATGAGCCTGTTCTTGTACAAGTGAAGAGCGAGAATGCACAAGAAGTTATCGAACTACCCGCTGATGCTTTAGCGTTGTTGGTTCAAATTTTAGATGTGATGGCCTCTGGGCGTGGCGTGACGCTTATCCCTGAAGATATAGAGCTAACCACCGTGCAAGCGGCTGAGATACTCCGCGTTTCGCGCCCATTCTTGATTAAGCTACTTGAGGAAGGGAAAATTCCCCACCGTAAAGTAGGCAAACATCGTCGCATTCGTTTAGATGATGTGTTGAGCTACAAGGAAGCCATTGACCGTGAACGGGAAGCTATTCTGGATCAACTGGCTGCGGAAGCGCAAGAACATGAAATGGGCTATGGCTCATGAGCGATGTAGCATTATTAGACGCTAACGTCCTTTATCCCGCTCCCATACGGGATATTTTATTGCAGTTAGCGGTAGAAGATGTGTTTTGGGGAAGGTGGACAGCGGATATTCATGAAGAGTGGATTGAGGCTTTATTGCGGAATGAACCACATCGAGAGCGAATGGCATTAGAGCGCACACGAGACTTAATGAACCAAGCAACTCGCGATGCACTTATTACTGGATATGAGGCGCTCATTAATTGCCTTGAACTACCTGACCCTAATGATAGACATGTGCTTGCTGCGGCTATTGTTGGGCGATGTGATGTGATAGTCACACAGAATTTACAAGATTTCCCCACAGAGATAGTATCGCTATTCGGTATAGAGGTACAGCACCCCGATGATTTTTTAACTTATCATCTAGAAATTTCTACTGATAAATTTTGTCTCGCTATCAGAAAAGTCCGTGCCCGTCTTAAAAATCCCCCATATAGCATTGAAGATTACCTTGCCATTTTAGATAAACAAGGTCTTCACGCTACTGTAGAGAAATTGCGCCTTCATACCGCCGCCTTATGATGCTGGAAAAATTCGGAAAAATTTTAGAATTTCTGAAGGTTAACCATGTTACAATTACCTTAGAAAAATAACAAAACTTAACTGATAAAGAGGGTATGGAATGCCTGTTACAGTTGAAAAATTGGCGGATTTTCCCGTCGTCATCGCAGTGCTAGAAGGACAGGTGAATATTCCCACTATTCAGGAAATGTATCGCCGTAGCGCCGAACTTTGTGAAGGCATGGATGGGCCAATTTTCCGCATTACTGATGTGCGCGAAGTCACGACCTCTTTTGCCGAGATGCTAGGCGTTATCCGCGAGGCCAGCAAAGGCACGCCAGGGTCTACCACTGACCCGCGTTTCCATCCGGTATTTGTTGGCAACAATCAGTGGGTGCGTTTGGTCCGCGATGCGCTGCGCCAGCCGCAATTTGGCGGCGTCAATATGCCGCTATTTACATCAAGAGAAGAAGCCATGGTCTATATTATGGACCAGCTAGGTATGGATAGTAATACCGCTATCGGGTAAACCCTTTCTCCACAGATAAAGTTTACCAGCTTGATGGGGCACAAGTTTCATCAGGCTTTTTTTATGGGGCTTCACTATTCAATAGTGTGTAAATGCCCTATAATGCGAGTAACATAACGTAATTCTGTCGCGCGCTACAAATAGCGCTAGCTTGAGTGTGAGGGATAATCATATGCCAGTCACCGTTGAAAAGATGGACGGTATGCCGGTTGTTGTCGCTACTTTTAAGGGGCATGTGGATGTGAGTATGGTCAAATACGTATTCAACCGCACCGCTGAATTGTGCGAGGGGATAGAAGGCCCCATCTTCCGCATTAGTGATGTGAGTGAGGCGACATCGAGTTTTGTCGAGATGTTGGGCGTCATTCGCGAAGCTGGTCAGGGCGGCCCTGGCTCTACTACAGACCCCCGCATCCGTGCCGTCTTCGTCGGTAGCAACCAGTGGACGCGCCTCATGCGTGACGCGCTGCAACAGCCGCAATTTGGGGGCGTCAATATGCCGGCTTTCACCTCTATAGAAGACGCCATGACCTACATTCACCACCAACTGGGCTTAGATAACGACGTCGCTTCTGGCTGATAAAGCGCTGTTTCCCAGCTCTAGTGGCGGTTGGGAATTTTGTCTATCTAGAATGGGACAACCCTCACTGTTGACTTGACGGCAATATGCTATAGTTAGGATTAGTTCGTCAAGCAATAGGATGGGGAGCAGATTGTGAAAAACACTGTTGTCATTGTTGGCGCCGGCCTCACCGGTTTGATTGCGGCACAGAAGCTGGCGAAATTAGGCATCCGCACTATCGTTCTTGAACAAGACTCAGATGTTGGTGGCCGTATGGCGACCTGCCGCATTGGTGGCGGGTTAGCGGATTATGGTTGCCAGTTCTTCACCGCGCGTTCGCC
>DAOTWU010000304.1:0-2357 GCA_034435735.1 Anaerolineae bacterium
AAATTACTGAATGCGCCAAAGTCTGCTGGTGGTCCATCTTCTACAGGATTATCTCCACGTGCCCAATCTGGCGCTGTTGTAACTGTCAACAAGATGTTGATGCCCGCCGCGTCAAATGCATTCACTGCTGTATCCAAAGCACTGAAATCAGGTTGCCCCTGTACAGGTTCAATATCTTTCCAGCGCACATCTAATTTAACCCAGCCCATGCCTAATTGTTGTACCTGAGCATTCAAGCTAGGGATATTTTGTGCATCAAGAAAGACTTCAACGCCAAATCCAAAGCCAGCATCACTAGTAAAAGCAACATTGCTACTGCCCGCGCTACTATCTGTTGTTTCGGGTTGGCTTGGGGCGATGGCTTCTGGGCTATCATCCGGTAAAAGGAGGCGTTGACCAACAAATAGTAAATTGGGATTAGCCAGATTGTTTAGCGCAATAATCTCCGCCACAGTTGTCCCATTGCTTTGTGCAATGCGATAGAGTGTTTCGCCCGCCTGTACTGTATGGTAACGGTTGCCTACACTTAATTCATCTTCAGACGTGTCACTAGTATCAGGTGTTGTTGTAGGTGTAGCAATTGCCGTAGGTTCAATACTAGTCTGTTGGGGTGTTGCACTCTCATTGGGGATGCGAATTTCTTGCCCAACAAAGATCAATGCAGGATTGACGATATTGTTATAAGCAGCTAGCTCACTAGTGCTCAAACCATTGCGCAAAGCAATTCTGAATAGATTATCGCCAGGGCGAACAATATAAACAGTATAATCCGTAACTTCTGCGGTTGGCTCGCTTGTGCTTTCTGGTGCAGGTTCTTCAGTGGCTTCTTGAGCGAGTGCAAAACTGCTCATTAACAGAACTAACAATAACACTATTATTGGCCGTCGTTGCATGGCCATTTCTCCTTCTTTGATGAACTTCATAATGTTATTAACATGCCCACATATTACACCGTTCGTTGAACTTGCGCCACCAATACACTTAAACACTCCGTGCTATAATTGAGATGCTACCGCAGTTATGAGGGGACAAGTTCATGCGCTATCGGTTACTATTACTCGCGTTTTTACTTACAACATTGCTTGTACCTGTTGCTTCACAAGAGCGTTCACTTGTTTGGGAGCGGTGGGATGTTGTCATTGATAATTTTGATCCTGCTGCCAATTCTTTTCGTGTCACTGAACAATATGAGGTGAATTTCAGCGGCACTTTTCGCTTTGGTATGGCGAGCATCCCCATGGATTTCCTTGAGCAAATTCGGGATGTTCAGATTTATGAAAACAACAATCTGCTGCGTTTTGATAGTTCCTGTAACAATGCGCCGGGAACGTTTTGCCTTCAATACGAAAGTGGCGATTTGGTTATCGTCTACAATTTTACCGCGCCAGTGACCAATACACGCCGCACTTTTCGCTTGGTTTACACAGTTGAAGGCGCGTTACGTATTTATGATGGGGGTGACCAGCTTGCATGGGATGCTGTGCCCGAAGACCATTTTGGTTTTCCTATACAAAACAGCATGATAGTTGTTCAGTTACCAGATAATGCCATCCCCCGTGAAGGTGTAGACCCTGTTGAAGTATTTGGCGTTCCTGGCGAAGTGACACTGTGCCGCTCTGGTTCTGGCGAATCCCTATGTGCTGAAGCCGTTTCATTGAATTTGTTGCCCGTTTCCTATGATGGGGCAGCAGTTGTCGCACAGGCAACGCGTCCGTTAGGGGGTAATGAAGGTTTCCGCATTGGTGTTCAATATCCTCATAATCTCGATGCCCGACAGGCTTCGTGGCAACCCGCTTTCGATGAGCGTTTGGATTATGAACGCAATGTGTTGCCTATGTTGAATTTAGGTGTTTTGGTCGCTACGTTGCTAGTAGGTATCGGCATTCCGCTTTTCATGTTTGTTCTTTGGCGCACTCGTGGCCGTGACCCAGAAATTGGCCCTGTGCCGGAATATTTGTCTGAACCGCCAACATCACTACCTCCTGCCCTTGTCGGCACACTGATTGATGAAATGGCAGACTTGCGCGATGTCCTCTCTACAATTATTGACCTCGCACGGCGGGGCTATCTTGTTATTGAAGAGGACCGCAAGAAGACGATGCTAGGCCTCAGTTCTCGCAGCGAATTCACCTTTAAGCGCACCGATAAGCCTGATGATGACCTGTTCGGGTATGAGCGAAAAATGCTTAAACGGATTTTCGGCTCAGGCATGGAGCGTGAATTAAGTGATTTGCGCAATAAATTCTACCAATACATTCCCGATTTGCAGCAGGATTTGTATAAAACTTTAGTTCGTCAGGGTTTTTTCAAATCTAACCCCCATAGCACCCGCTCTCGCTGGTCATGGTTGGGAATGA
>DAOTWU010000305.1:0-2953 GCA_034435735.1 Anaerolineae bacterium
ACTTCCTGAAGACTGAGCGTGCTATACAATAAGCTAGAGAGTTCGCGCAGGGCTTGCAACTCATCAGCGTGCTCTATCAGTTCTTCAAAAATTCGCGCGTTTTGCAGGGCAATCGCGGCATGGTCCGCGAGGGCTTGCAAGCGCTCGGCTTGCTCTGGTGTGAAGGCGTTCTTTTGTGCGCTATCGGCGAAGATGAAGCCCGTAATCACGCGGTCATGGCGGATAGGCGCGCCAATCATCGAGTGTATCCAGTCTGTGCCTGTAAATGGATTCCACAATGGCGATTGTTGCGTGTCATCGATGATTAGATAGCTTTGATGCTCTTGCATATAAGCGATGCCGGGAACTTCTTTTACTGGGATACGAAACCCTAGCACGTTAGGGGCATCAGGGTTGGTGAAACTGCGAAAACGGGTGAACTCGGCCATATTGCCATCAAGCAAGACAACACTGGCCGAATCGCATTCCACCAGCTCATGAACATAATGGAGTAGGAGGTCTAGCACCCCATCTAAATTCATTATCTGATTGAGCGTTGCGGTGATGTTATGGAGTACCCGTGTGAAGTTGCTGTCCTGCTGCTCTTGCAGAAGTTGGTGATAAGCCTTTTCAATAACTTCCAATTCTTGGATTCGCCGTTGCAATTGGCGCGTATAATGGTCGTTCATGATGCACTCTCTGTTCCATTGAGTTCGACAATCAGGCCATCACTCCAGCCATATTTTTCATCCATGCGCTGGCGAATTATCTGAATCAAGTCTGCCTCTTCTGGGGATACAATCCGCCCCTGTCCGTAATAAGTTTTTTCTCCCACACGAAAAGTGATGGTGGGGTTTTGTTGCATATTTTGCACCCAATCGGCGCGTTCACGGCGTTCTGCTACTAAGTAAAAGCGCCCTTGATGCGCCACAAACCAAATTTCAATCTCGTGGGGGTTGCCGCTTTTGCGGCCTGTTGTGGTCAAATAAAGATACGGCCTATCGCTCTCGCTCATATTTCAAATTATCCACAATAAAAACAAACTTTTCTCTCTATATTGTAGCCGCTTCTCTCATTTTCTGGCATTAACGCCGCCAACACTTAACTGGCCTCATACCTTAGCGCCCATCTGCGGTACACTTCAAATGTTGACCTGTGAACATAGCGGGAGACTGTTGATGATAGACCTTGCTGATATTGCTTTAGCCCAATACCGCATCCGCCCCCATTTGCCGCCCACGCCAGTAGAAACGGTGCAGCTAGCGGGCGCGGATGTTGTGCTTAAATTGGAATGTGCCAACCGCACCCATAGCTTTAAGATACGCGGCGCGCTCAATGCCGCTTTGTCTCTGGATAGCGAGGCACGGGCGCGCGGCCTCATCGCGGCGTCTAGTGGCAACCACGCGCAGGCGCTGGCTTATGCCGCCCATGTGGTGGGCGCGCGGGCGACGATTTACATGCCCGCCCATACGCCACAGAAGAAAGTTGATGGGGTGCGGCGTTATGGCGCTATCCCTGTGCTGGATGCGCCTAACTATGACGAGGCGGAAAAAGCCGCCCGCGAAGCCGCTACCCGCGAGGGCTTGACGTTCGTCTCGGCATACAACGATGCGCGCGTTATGGCTGGCGCGGGCACAATTGGGCTGGAGCTATTGCAGCAGATAGACGGCCTCAAACGGGTGATTGTGCCTGTTAGCGGTGGCGGTTTGATTGGTGGTGTGGCGACAGCGCTCAAATCACTGAACCCCGCCATAGAGGTGATTGGCGTTTGTGCCCAACACGCGCCCGCTATGTATAACGTTTTTCATGGTACGACCTTGCCGCAAATATGGGAAACATTGGCGGAAGCGCTCTCTGGCGATATTGAGCAGGGCAGCATCACATTAGAGGTTTGCCGCCGCTATGTCGATGATGTGGTGCTAGTGGATGAACAGGCCATTGCCACCGCAATGCGCCAGCTTCTGGCGTTGGGTTGGGTGGCAGAAGGTGGGGGCGCGGTTGGAGTGGCCGCTTTGCTCACCCAGCAGGTACAACCCGCCGCAGAGGGCAAAACGGCCATTGTTATCAGTGGTGGCAATGTAGACATCGCCACGCTGCAACGTGTGCTCAAAGATTAGTCTTTAAGGAAGACTGTGCGCCCCTTGCGCTTGCGCTTATGCTCTTCTTTGCGCTCGTTGACGCCTAGCACGTTCTCCAATATCATGGCGACAATCGCCATAATCAGGCCGCCACCTACTGCCCAGCCAAAGTGGTCAATCACCAAACGGTCGGGCAAAATGCTGGCGGTCAGTTGCAGCATCAAACCATTGACGACAAGGGCGAAAAAGCCCAATGTCAAGATAATCAGTGGGCAACTGAGAAACATCAGAATGGGGCGCAATAAGCCATTGACCACGCCCAACACCAGCCCCAGCAAAACATAAGTGCCAATGTCATTATTCAGAATGTGAATGCCCGGCTGAATTGACGCAGTGATGGCAATCGCCAGTGCACTGATGAATACCCGTGTGAAAAAGTTGTTCATCTCAGATATTAACTCCGTATAAGCAATCTACCTGTATATACGGAGTTAATGCGCACAAAGTTGCGGGGTATGGGGGCTTGGCGCTCCTCCCATACCCCGATTAGCCTAACGGTAGACGCTCACGTTGCCGCCGGCGTTGCTGACAAACAGGAAATAGCCCGCTGTATCGAAGGCGATGCTATTGATATTATCGGGATAGTTCTCACGATAGAGCACAGTGGCGTTGTTAATATCGACAATGGCCAGCATGGTTAAGCCGCTGCTGCGCGCGACTACTGCCGCCAAGTCGCCGAAGGGGTGCGGTGCGATATGCGTAATCGTCGCATTCGCATCTGCCGCAATAGACGCCACTTGCGAGCGCCCCGCGAACAAATCCCAAATGACCAGATTACTGCCAGAGCCATACAGTAAGCGCGTGCTGGTGTCGGTGAGGGTAGGCACAAAGGCCAG
>DAOTWU010000306.1:0-3932 GCA_034435735.1 Anaerolineae bacterium
GTGCCCGCCATGACTGTGGCTTCAAAACGGAGTTGCCGCCCATGCTCCTCTGCGAGGGCTTGTAATTCGTGATAGGCTAGCGCTATTGGTCCCTTGTTTGCCAACACAAGATGCTTGCCGTTACGTAGCGCTGTGCGGCAATAATCTAGTGCGGGTTGGGCGTCTTCGAAGTTGGAATAAGAGCATTCCAGCACGGCATCAGCGTCTGCCTGCTCAATCATGGTGGCAATATCACTATCCCGCTTCAGGCCTGTTGTATCGGGATAGTGATTAAAATGGCCTTGTTCAATCGCCTCTAATAATGTGTCAATTTTCAAGCCTGCTGGGTGATAGAGTGTTCCACGGGAGCGCGTGGCAACACCGACAAGTGTCGCCTTAAAGTGATGCCGTTGTGCTAATTCAGCCGCTTTGTCGCGTAGAATTTCTGCAAACCCTTGGCCAACTACCCCGAAGCCTACCAGTATAAGCCGCACCTCTTCCTCCAGATATAAAATGAGACACTATCTATGTTGTATTCTAAAACAACTCTTAAATATTCCCCATTGAGATTATTAAATTATAGCGTGTTGAAAGTCCATAAAAATTCATTATAATGCAGTTGGTAATGTTTTCGTTAATGCGAGGATACATTGAATGAAGAAATGGCTGCGTTATGGGGCTTTATTACTCTTACTGATTATTGTTACTGGATGTCGCCAACAAGCTTCCCCTGCTGATGTACAAAACATTGATATTGCAATTTCTTTTGTGCCAGCAGAACTTGCAGTTGGTGAAGCTGAGCTGACTGTTACGTTAACTGATAGCGAGGGTAACTTTATCACTGATGCACAGGTAGAAGTGCGCGGTGATATGACACATGCTGGCATGGTGCCTGTGATTGTCACTGCTGAATCGGGTGATAATAGCTATCATGCTGCTTTTGAATGGACAATGGGTGGTGATTGGATTGTGACGGTTACCGCAACGCTACCCGACGGCTCTGTGGTAGAAAAAACATTTAATTACAGCGTCAGCGGTGATATGAATATGGATATGTCAGAAGATACAGGGGAATCGCATAATATGTCAGAAATGACACCAGAAGCGACTGTGGATAATTAAGGTATCTTCATGCAACAACCTCACAGACCCGTTCGTCTCAATATATTGGCATTGCCATTATTAGGGCGATTTTTGCGCTGGCGCTGGGGGCGAGCAAGCTTACAGCTAACTTTCTTACTAATTGCCGCTTTGCTCATCATTGATGGTTTCACAGGCCCCCAAGTAGCTCCGCGCAATCTCGCCACAGTGTTACCTTGGGTGCACTATCGTGGCATTATTATCTTGGTTTTGCTATTGGCTGGTAATTTCTTCTGCATGGTATGCCCTTTTCATGTACCACGTTCATTGGCAAAACGCCTTAGCTCACGAGGGCCGCGCTTTCCGCGCTATTTTCGCAACAAATGGGTGTCCATTGCCAGCTTATTCACCATCTTCTTTCTATATGAATGGTTAGATTTATGGGCTAGTCCGTTTTTAACAGCGTGGGTCATTGTTGCCTATATACTGGCTGCGTTTGTGCTGGATGCGTTTTTTCAAGAGTCACCATTTTGTAAATATGTTTGTCCTTTGGGTGCGTTTAACTTTGCCTATTCCACACTTGCACCCACACAAATTCAAGTGACTAATCCCCAGATTTGTGCCCATTGCCAGGGGAAAGAATGCGTAAATGGCAGTTGGTCAGCAGAAGCCGTAGTGCGTGTTGATACTATTCCTGTGCAGACGGCAGATGGTGCGACGGTGTATGAAAAGCGGCAAGTAGAGCATGGAAAACAAGGGGTTTTAGGCTGCCCAACCTTACTCTTTCCTCCTCAAATACAGAGTAATATGGATTGTATTTTGTGCTTAGATTGTGTCCGTGCTTGCCCACACCAAAATATCGCACTGGCTGTTCGTCAACCTATGCGAGAGCTTTTACAACCAGATGTTTGGCCTAAACGGTGGGATTTCTCTTTGTTTATCATCATACTGGCATTTATGGGGGTGATGAATGCTTTTGGTATGGTGCCACCAGTATATGTTTTGCAGGAACAACTAGCGCAGTTCCTCAATATCCGTAGCGAATTCATCATTTTGCTGTTGGTGTTTCTAGTGGGCAATATTGTTTTGCCAGTTGCTTTAATATTACTTACCGCTTATGTCACTCGTGCCCTCACCCGCACACAGTTGCCTTTGCGACATATCGTTGCAGCTTTTGCGCCATCCTTCGTGCCGCTTGGTTTTGGTATATGGTTCGCCCATTATGTGTTTCATTTTTTAATAACACCTCTGTCCATTATCCCTGTTGTTCAGGAATTTTTGGGGCGAAAAGGAGAATGGGCGCGTTTTAGTGCTTCTGTGAATGCTGATGTTATCAGCTTTATGCAGGCATTGGCCTTACTGGGCGGTTTCGCTATGAGTTTATTTATTGCGCAAAAAGTTGCTCTTCGTTTATTTAAACGTGACGGGTTGCTGGGCTTTATGCCTTGGGCATTTATTCTATTGCTTTTGATGGCGGTGGCATTCGCTATTTTCACCTTACCTATGGAAATGCGTGGTTCGGCGTTAATGGGTTAATTGCGTGTCGCACCAAGGTAGTTAGCAATTCCTCTAGCGGCTTCTTGGGCTAGTTGAATGCGTTTCATAATACGATAAATACCATTTTGCTGGAGTGATGTGGGGGCATAGTCATTGCCTATCAACGCCACACCACCAGGTAACAGCTCGCTTATCGCCATCATGTCCTGTGCGTGTTGCGCGTCGTAGACGTTGAGCGGGTCTGCTTCTGGCCAGTAGTCTAGATGCCAAACTGTGGGGGCGGGGGATAAGTTCAGGTCTTTGATGGCGTTGGCGATAATTTCATCGGCTTCTAGTTTAATTGGTGGGGTTAGTCGAACGCCAATATGCAAAAGGCTATAGCCCGTTGGTGCGCGCGGTGGCCCACTGAAGCGGTAGACAAAGGGGTATTTTTGTGCAGAAACTTTTAGCTCTGTTGGTAAATGTTCGTTGGCATACCCCAGTGATAGGCGCGCAATGGTGTCATAGCGATAATCCATCAGTAACTCGCTGATTTCAGGGATGTAGCCGTAAAAAATACGCTCTGCATAACGTGCCGGCACAGCGACGATTAAACTTCGCGCATCGAACATCAAACCATTTTCCATGCAAATGGTGAATATGCGCCCAATCTGCCCGATGCTGCTCACTGCCATGCGATGCAAACGCCCACCCGTCAGCTTCATATCTAGCGTATCAGTCAGGATTTGCATACCGCTGCGCAGGGATAGCCCGTGCTTCGCTTCAAATAGTTCATCCCCAATATGTAAACTATCGAGAAATGGATATAGTTGCTGACCCTCTTCATGGTTGATGAGGCTGGGGCCGCCATCCATGACAAAACCATTCTGTCGAACTGTGCTGATAGCGCCACCAACACGCCTTTTTACTTCAATAAGAGTATAGGGGATGTTGTGATTCTGAAGGGTATATGCTGCTACAAGCCCGCTTAAACCACCGCCAATAATAACCGTTGTCCGCATAAGTTTTCCTAACGTCGTTCAATTATGCCAAAAAACTGCAACCTTATGTTTTGCAGGCTTTACACAGCAATTAATGTTTAAGCAGGCTTCAATGGAAGAGGATTTGATATGTGCCCCGTCAAGTGAACTACATTATAACCGCTTTTCTGGCAATTGCGAGTGCCCATTAAAAAACCTTAACCAATAACAAACATAGGCTTAACAGTTGATTATCCTCCCATCAACAACGGAGTGATGTATTGCAGCCGCCGCCGAAAGTAATAAGGTGAAGCGATGATTGCTACACATTGGGATAGTGTGGGGGGATGTGGCAAGCTGGCGGCTATAGAACGCGATAGACGCGCCGTAGCGCGCCTACCTGTGCATACCAGATTG
>DAOTWU010000307.1:0-7673 GCA_034435735.1 Anaerolineae bacterium
GAAGCTAATTCGGTTATCCCCCCAACGGATTTATCCTCTGGTATTGCTTTGGGATATTGGGTGACTGTGGTGGGGGTTGTGCTCATTGTACTATCACCACTAATTGCCCTCATCATGCCAGTTCGCCAAACGCAGAATGTTTAAGTATAGACGTTGTCGCATGTGGAGAATTTGATGAAAAAATGGCAACAATTGCATAGCGCCTATGTTTTTCAGTCGCCTTATTTCAACATACGGCGTGATGCTTGCCAGCTACCGCACGGCCCTGTGATAGATGATTATTATGTTTACGAAGCGCCAGATATTGTCATGGTGTTTGCCCTGACGCCGCAACATGAAGTTTTGTTGGTAGGGCAATATAAGCATGGTATTGGTGGCATCTGTATTGAGTTGCCTGCTGGGATGATGCAACTTGATGAAAATGAAAGCCCATTAGAGGCGGCCAGACGCGAGTTCATGGAAGAAACGGGTTATGACGCTGCCACCTATGAACTGCTGGGTAAACTCATTCACAATCCTACCCGCGCCAATAACCATGTTTATACTTTTCTGGCGCTGGATGCTTTTCGTAATGGTCAGCAGAATCTTGACCCCAACGAAGACATACAAGTGCATTGTGTGCCGTTGGAACAAGCTTTAGCGTGGGTGCGTACAGGCCGCATAACCGCCGCCGATAGTGTAGCAACGATTTATATGGCTTATGACGCCTTACAGCAGCGAGGCATCCTGAGATAGTCTAGAGGGAAATAGCCGTAACAGGCGGTTAAAGTTGAAAACCGCCTGTTACCGGTACGACCTTGTGGGTATAGTTTTCCACATAGTCGAGTAACTTATCATGGAGTGTTGCCCATTCTGTGCTTTGCAAAACGCGCTTCATGGTCTCTAAATCATCAGCAACAGCTTCTGCCAAAATTTGGCGAGTGTTGCTATCGCGGCTATAAATGGTGTACCAAGCTGCGATTGGTTGCACACCTAAACGGTTAATCCCAGGCACCCATTCTCGCACTACAAACTCAAAGTATTCCTGGTCACGCCCGGGTTTAATATCCCATTCCATCAGTAATTTAACGCTCATGACAACCTCTTATTCCTGCGGCGTGAGCAAAATAACTTGAGGTTGTTCCGGTAGACTGCTCGCCGTAACCCGTAACGTCTCTGCTTCCTGCACTTTACTAACGCCCATCGCTTTGAGGAATTTTTCCACTGGCTCTAATTCAAAAGTCAAGCCGTCGAGTTGGTAGTGCATTGGGATGATATAGTTCGGCTCAATTAGCGAAATGACCTCTGCCGCTTGTGAGGCGCGTAAACCACGCCCACCACCAACTGGCACAAGCACAACATTCACCTCGCCCAATGCTTCAATTGTTGATTGTCCCGGCACATGTGCCAGGTCGCCTAAATGCAAAACGGTCAAAGGGTTGTAATCGAAAAGGTAGGCTACATTCGGATATGCGTCGTCCTCAGTAATATTGTGCATTGCAATACCGGTCACAAAAATGCCGCCTATTTCGTATTCCCCCGGCCCGCTAAGTACATATTGACGCCCGCGCACAATATCAATGTTGTTGTGCCCTGGCGCATCGTGGCTAACTGTGACAATATCGCCCTTGAGGCGTTGGGGCACTGGTAAACCAATATCTGCCCCAAAGGGGTCTGTAACTGCAGTTACTTGTCCGCGTTCAGTAATACGAAAACAGCTATGACCGTACCATGTAATATCCAATGATTTACCCTCATACTCAAAATGGACTTCTTATCTGATATTATACCCTAAGGCTAAACGCTCGAAAAGGTGTAGAACTTATGTGCTATATCTTAAATGCATAAAAACGGCCTCGCTTTTTGTCTAACCTTAAACATACCGCTATAATCGATATAGCACGTTGCTGAAAGAGATGCTTATCCTCGCCATGAAAAAATCAACGCACACTCATCCCAACCCCACCATAGACCGTATCTCTCAATATGCTGCATTGCTGCTGGCTATTGTCATGGTTGTCGCCGTCATTGCCCAGATATTGCTGGCGATTATCGGTGGCTTTCACGTTTTTTTCGTTGCGGCAATTCTCACGTTGATCTTAATCCCTCCAGTGCTGTTACGCCTCACCATGCCGCAAATCAGCATTAGCCAAGATGGTATTCAAATACAGCCATATATCGGGCGGGAATTACAAGTTGCTTGGGAAGATATTGAAGAAGTGCGCCCTTACCCGCTTTTGCCTCAGCCCGATAGCGAAGTAGGGCGGCGTGCCTTATTAGGCCGTAAGCGCTATCGCCCTGCAGAGGGGATGATGCTCATCGTTCCCTCCCTGCCATTGTACTTTCGTGCTGCCGGTTTATTGACTGGCGCACGTGGTAAACCGGTTTTGGTACTTACCAACCGCACCCATACCGATTATCCAAAGCTTGTTAAGGTGATAAGTGCTCAGACCGGACATCGTTGGCGTTTTTAGATGAGGAGGTTGCTTTATGCCCCCGTCAACTTATCAAAAGCTCGTTCTAGCACGTTTCAGTAAAGACTTTCGCAGTGCTATCGAGACGGTTCAAACGCCTTATCGTTCTCCTATGGCTAATGAAATTGTGGTGCATAACCGTTACGCTGGCGTGAACTTCACCGATATTCCCTTGATTATGGGGCGTGCGCCCAACCACACCAAAACGCCTTTTGACCTTGGCATTGAATCGATTGGCGAAGTGGTAGAAGTGGGCGATGGTGTATCAGATATAAAAGTGGGTGATTATGTCGTTACCATGATGTTCGGTAACGGCTATCGTGAATATGCCACTGTAGACCATAAATTGGCGGTCAAAGTTCCCGAAATAACGCCCGAATACCTCTCTTTGCTCAGCGCCGGTGTTCATGCTGCTATTGCGCTGAATGTGGTCTCACCAATAGATGCTGGTCAGCGGGTACTGGTGACAGCTGCTTTGAGCAGTACGGGGCATTATGCAGTGCAGTTGGCGAAATTAGCGGGAGGATATGTCATCGGCACTTGTGGCACAGATGAAGAGGCCGAACTTCTGCAATCGTTGGGCTGTGACCGCATCGTCAACCGTAAGCATGAAACGCTTGAAGTAGTGTTGAAGCGCGAGTATAGTGATGGGGTAGATGTTGTTTTTGAATCCTTTGGTGGTCATATTTTCGATGTTGCCTTGAAGCACCTAGCTCCACGCGGGCGGTTGATTATCGCCGGGGTTATTGCCGAATATACCCGCCACGAAAGCGCTGTGCACTCCGTTGATATTTACGATAAATTGTTATGGAAGTCGGCGACGCTCCATGGCTTTTGGCTACCGGATTACGCCCAATACTACATGCAATATGCCCGTGAACTTTTGGAATTGCATCAAGCAGGTAAAATTACTACAGTGATTGACCCCACACCATTTAAGGGGTTGAAGTCTGTGCCAGACGCATTGGAATATATGAATGGCTGGCATTCTTGCGGTAAAGTTGTTGTTGAAATTTAGTGTATCTATCTCAAAAAGGAGCTTTTATGGCTTTGCCTGATACCTACCGTAAAGTTGTTGCTACAAAATTCACCACCAATTTCCGAGAGGCGGCGGCAATCGTTGAAGAGCCGCTACCAACTCCGGAAGCTGATGAAGTACTTGTGCGCAACTTATATGCAGGCGTTAATGCCACTGATGTGAATGTATCTGCTGGCCTTTATACTCCCGGCGCACAACCACCTATTGATTTAGGCTTAGAAGTATTGGGCGAGGTTGTCGCCGTGGGGGATGGCGTAGAGCATCTTCAAGTTGGTATGCCAATTATTGGCATGTATACCGGTGCTGGTTATCGTGAATATAGTATTCACAAAGCCGCCCATGTGCTCCCCGTTCCAGAGCCTAAACCCGAATACATGGCACTGTTGCTCAGTGGTATGACGGCGGCAGTTGGTTTGAATGTCACTGGCGAGATGAAAAGCGGTGAGACCGTTCTCGTCACTGCGGCGGCTGGCGGTACGGGGCAAATCGCTGTCCAATTGGCGAAAATGGCCGGCAATCATGTGATTGGCACATGCAGTACAGAAGAGAAAGCCGCATTTTTGCGTGAACTTGGTTGTGACCGCGTGATTAACTACCGCCAAGAAGATTTTGCCACTGTCATACAGGAAGAATATCCGAATAAACTGGATATTGTCTATGAGAGCGTTGGCCGCCAAATGTTCGATGTTGCGCTAGATAATCTCGCTGTTCGCGGACGGTTGGTGATTATTGGCGCAATCGCGGAGTATGTGTCTGGACCAGAAGTCGTGAACTCTCCACGTATTTGGACGAAATTGCTGGCCAAATCAGCATCTGTTCGTGGGATGTTCTTGCCACACTTCTTCTTTGAGCATTTGCCAACAGAATTGCCCAAGATGATTGAAATGGTGGCAACGGGCAAACTCCGCATTCAGATTGACCCGACGGAGTTCCGTGGTGTTGATGCGGTAGTCGATGCTGTGGAATTTCTTCATAGCGGCAAAAACGCAGGTAAGGTGGTTGTGCGCTTTTAGGTGCTGATTTTTTACCACCATGCCGCTATCATAAACATATAAGTTCGTTTAGTTGGGCGCGTATACCATAACGCGCCTTTCTGTTATTCAAAGAGGTGATGATGATTTCGGTTATAGCAACGGTGCTCAATGAAGGCGATAACATCCACCGTCTGATGCAGGGATTTCTTGACCAAACACAGCAACCCGATGAGATTGTGATTGTAGATGGGGGGAGTGTCGATAATACCGTCACCACTATCGAAAGCTATAGCGACCGGTTACCCTTGCGCATTGTGGTAGAAAAGGGGTGTAATATCAGCGAGGGGCGCAACCGTGCCATTGCTGAGGCGCAAGGGGATATAATCGCAGCTACTGATGCAGGTGTGCGCTTACACCCTGAGTGGTTAGAACGCATTACCGCGCCTTTATTGCAAGATGAGTCGGTTCAAGTGGTCAGTGGCTTCTTTTTACCAGATACCTACACTGCGTTCGAAATTGCTATGGGCGCTACTGTGTTGCCGCAACCCGATGAGATAGACCCAACGCACTTTTTACCTAGCAGCCGCAGTGTGGCCTTTCGCAAAGCTGCAGCGGAACATATCGGTGGCTATCCAGAATGGCTTGATTTTTGCGAGGATTTAGTTTTTGATTTGCGCCTGAAAGAAGCGCTAGGAAACTTCGTCTTTGCGCCAGATGCCATTGTGTATTTTCAACCACGGACGAACTGGCGCGCCTACTTCAAGCAATACTATCGTTATGCCCGTGGCGATGGTAAAGCGAACCTATGGCGTAAGCGCCACATCACTCGTTATGCGACCTACTTGCTGGCCGCCCCAATCATTTTCTTGTTAGGCTTGTGGGTACATCCGCTATTATGGGGTTTATTTCTCATCGGCGGGGCGGTTTATCTGTACCAGCCCTACCGCCGTTTGCCGCGCGTTATGGCGAACTCTCATGTTAACCCCACCCCACTCGTCTGGATGAAGGCGATTGTGCTTATCCCGTTGATTCGTTTAGTGGGGGATATTGCCAAAATGATAGGCTATCCTGTTGGGTGGCGCTGGCGGCGACAACATAACCCGCCAGAGTGGCGTTGGCAGCGGGGGCAGGCGCAACAGTTGCAATGAATGAAAAAGGGGCTTTTGCCCCCTTATGTTTCTTATGCTGATTTGTTTGAATTAGGCAGCTTCGTCTTTTTGCTCAACCTGCTCAGCAGGAGTGACATCGCCACTGGTATCGTCGCTTTCATCTTCCCAGCTGATAATCCAGATGCAAGCGCCAGCGACCAGAACCGTGGCGACGACTAGCGCAACCCATTGTGTTGGCAACAGGCCAACATCGCGCGCTTCAATAAACAAGAGCACCAGCATACCCAACGAAAGCACGGCCCACGCAGCCAAACGCGGGTGAGTCGCTGCCCATTTCACCAATCCTAAATCTTGTAAGCGGCTCATCAAAGGTTACCTCGTACCATTCTTATCATGGCCAACAGCGGGTGAAGTATACCAACCAACGCGATAGTCAAAAAGGGGCAGGCCATTGCCCGCCCCATTGAGGTGCTTGGGTTCTGCTTAAATGGGCTTCAGAATGCGGTCTTTGCGTAACTGCTTCTGGAGCACTTGCAGGTTCTCGTTGATAATTTCCTGCACTGCCTCGCGCCATGCTGGTATTTTGATTTCATCAACTGTGGTGACTTTGTAACCATGGCTGATGAATGCTTGTACTGTTTCGGCGGGCGCATTGGCAGGCAGAAAGATAAACCCAACCTCGCTTTGCAGCTCTTTAGACGCTGCTTCAATCTCTTTGACTAAGGCAGCAACAACTTGCACAGTCGGTGCATCTGCTTCCATATAGAACTCATCAACGCGAGTAATGAGGTTTTCCACTTGGAAGCCCATTAAGCCTACGTTCTTGCCTGAGCCATCTTTGGCGAGCAAGTAACTCTTTTGCCCAAAGGCCATCATGACATCCATGCGTGATATTTCTTTGCCCGTAAAACGACTAATAAACTGGGCAATTTCTTCCGCGTTGCTTGGCATACCGCGCTTCACTACGATGTCGCCGGTATCCACTGCGGCGGCAGTTTCTTCTTCTGCCGCTTCTGTTGCGGCAGGCGCTGGTTCGGGTTTCGCTGCGGGTTTCGGTGGAGCAGCGGGCTTTTCTGCTGGCTTTTGGGGAGCAGCAGGTGCTTGTGCTTTTGGCTCGCTTTTCGGTGCGGCAGGTGCTTGCGCGGCTTTCATCTGCTCCATCACGGCCTTCTTGACTTCGTTCCACGCAATCTGTACTTGTTTCCATGTGTCTTCAATGTTGCCATCATTATGGATGACGACATTGGCGCGCTTTAATTTATCGGCCTGCGCAGATTGTGCCAGCATACGTTGGCGCGCATCTGCTTCAGTCATTTTGCGTTTTTCTATCAGGCGCTTAAGCTGGGTTTCTGGGCTGGCATCAACCACCCAAACCACGTCACATGCTTCTGCTAGCTCGCCATCTAAAAGTTTAATCGCTTCGATGACAATAACCCGCTGCTTAGCACGGCTCACAAGCGTATTAATCGCCCCCCGTATAATCGGGTGGGTGATAGCTTCCAATTTGGATAAGGCTTGTGGGTTGCTAAAAACAATTTGCCCTAGCAATTGGCGGTTAATAGTTTTATCAGGATTGAGGATAAATTGGCCAAAAGTCTGAACAATTGGTTTATACGCCGGCGCAGCGGGTGACATGGCTTGATGGGTTAGGCCATCGGCATCGATAGTATAAGCGCCCAGATGTTGGAGCATTTGACGTACAACGCTTTTGCCGACGGCAATGTTACCCGTGAGGCCAATTACATATTTATTGGGCCAACGACTCACGGTTCCACCTCCGATGATGCTCAAGTAAGAGAAGTGCTGTTTTCACACACATCTTATAGATGCTATCAATTCAAAATTTCAGTAGCGCTGGCCAAAGCTAGCGATGCTTGGTAATAGACACACCCAAATGACTTTGCCATAGTTCTTATATAGCAAAAGTTGATAGCTTACAGCTTCGCAACTACCTTGTTTTACTTCACATGGGGTTAGTATACCACAAAACCCCGCCCGCTGGGTTGAGGGGTTTGGGCGGTCGTCTTAATGCTTTATGGTGTTTGCCACAGGTCATCAGCGGTTATGATGATTGGTTCAAAATCGGGCGGTAAAAGCC
>DAOTWU010000308.1:0-2449 GCA_034435735.1 Anaerolineae bacterium
GAACCGGAGGCTAGAATAAAAGTCATGGTATTGGTCATAGGCTCATTAAAATGAAAAGGGGCATAATGGTCGACCATCATGCCCCGAAAAAATGCGGATTAGTGGTGCAGGTGATTGTGTTCGTCTTCTTCGGGAATTTCTTCCAGCATCATGTCAAATAGCGACATGGGAATTCCCAGTTGACGCTCATCTTCTGTGGCAGCACGCAATGCAATTACTTCAACGTTGTAGGTAATCACTTTGCCTGCTAATGTCGGGTTGAAATCCAGTTCCACATATTCCGGTGTAATATCGCGGATGAGGGCCTCGAAGTAATCGCCCTCTTCATCTTCCAGCCCAATGATCATGCCAACTTCGAGTTCATCATCAGTATCGACATCTTCAAGAGGCACACGGTCGATAAGCTGCTCATCGTATTCGCCATAAGCCTCTTCCGGTTGCAGGGTGATGCTGAATTTATCACCCGCGCGTTTACCCAACAGTGCGTTCTCCAGGCCGGGCACGATGTTCTCTGCGCCGTGCAGATACTCTAAAGGGTCATCCGCCGTCACTTCTTCGACAATTTCGCCGTCAACGGTCAGCGTATAGGCCAGCGCGGCAACGACGCCGTTTTCAATTTTTTCGGGGGTCATTTGAACTTGTTACCTCACAAACAAATGGTGGCCTCGGGATTGAGGCCACCGGGGTTTACCCTTGCGTATTTATATTATACTGTAAGCCATTTTGCACTGGAAGAGAGAAGATATATTCTAACCAAATTCATGTGTTCATCACTGGTGCATTAAAGCCCGCTTAAGCCACATCCCCCACAAAAGCGGGCGACTCAATAGCCAGAGCAAGAGAGCGGCAGTTATGCCATGATGCACGCGCACATAATGAAGCATGTCTTGAAAGTAAACGCGCGTTGCTAACCAGCTTTGAGTGGCTGCCTTTTCATAATGCATAATGACCGCAGAGGCCAGAAAACGACGTTTGCCATTTATGCGGCGGCTCAAATCATCTTCTGGGAAGTAAAGTAGAAGCTGGTCATCAAGTTTTATATCTTCGCGGCGCATCAACGTACAAGAACCAGGCATCACCTCTATATCTTTATCAGTTGTCCTATCCCATTCTGCATACCAATGGCGCGCGGCAAGGCGGCGTTTTACCTGTGGCAATAACCAGCCCAGTGGCGTATGGTTGAGGAGAAGATAGCGATATGTGGGCACACGGGAACAAGTGCGTTGAATTGTGCCATCGGGATAGCGCATTTGGGCGGTAACCCCAGCATAATCAGGATGGGTGTCCATAAATGTCACCATCTGAGCCAGCGCCCCATCTGTCACCACTGTATCTGGGTTGAGCAACAAAACATAGCGCCCTAAAGCAGCCTCAATCCCGATATTGTTGCCACCACAAAACCACTGATTGCGTGTTTGCTCTAGCAAGCGCACATTCGGAAAATGCTCCCGAACCATCGCGGCACTGCCATCTACCGAGGCATTATCAATAACAATCACTTCAAATTGCAGGCCGTTTTGCTTCTCAAGCGAGTTCAAGCAATCGCGAAGTAAATCGCGCGTATTATAGTTAACAATCACAATGGAGAGGTGCATCAGGTGCTTCTCATTCTGTTATATAATGCATGTGTTGCGCACTACCACAAACATAAAGGTTAATTCATGCTATCTATACGACACCAAATTCTTCTAGCGATCATTATTCTTATTTTTGCACACATTTCTTTTGACGCGCAGGCACAACCCTGCGAAAATGATCGTGATTGCGATAGCATTTATGATGTTGTTGACCAATGCCCAGATGTATGGGGGGAACCCGGTAATTTTGGCTGCCCCTATTATCCCGATACGCCTACCCCACAGCCACAATCTCAATCACAAACCGCTGAAAATACCAATTCAAATGACCGCGATGGCGACGGTTTAAGCGACGACAACGATAACTGCCCAGATAGTGGTGGCCCATCATCTACCGGCGGTTGCCCTGTAGAAGACACTGGTGAACAAAACACACCGCCAACGCCCATACCAGCACCAGCAACCACATCAAATGGATTGCCAGTTTTACCAACGGATGGCGAATGCGTATTAGCCACAATAAGTGCTGTCAATGTTAATATTCGCGAAGAACCTAATGCGACAGCAAATATTGTAGATGTGCTAAAGCCAAGCGAAATTATGCGGGTCATCCAAAAAACCACCACACCAGAAGGGGAAATATGGTTTAGGATTGAAGATGGTTGGGTGGCAGGTTGGGTGACAAGACAAGCAGGCTCCTGCGATATACCAGATGCATTGATGGGCAGTGATTTGCTGAATATAGTTTTGCCATCTTCCATAGAAGAGGCAACAAACTGGCCTATTCAACATGGGGCATGGCGTATTGAACTCGATGAAGGTAGGCCGGCAACTCCTGTGCCATTTGCCAATTTTGCGAAGCCTCTCATCTT
>DAOTWU010000309.1:0-7590 GCA_034435735.1 Anaerolineae bacterium
TTACGTGATGAAGAGGCGACAGAGCCAAAACTCCCCACGTTATCTGAGGATGGAGACATGGGGACGACGGGCATTATGCCTGCTGTAGAAGTTGGGGAAACACCAAGCGAAACTGGAGATGCCGATAAAGACGTGCGCACATCGACATAGAACGATTGATTTAACAAACACTGTTTATAAAGAGCCATCCTGAATTTAAGCGCGGGATGGCTCTTCTCTTTTATATCCAGTTTTCAACTCAACTTCACCTTAATAGTGCCTTAAATTCAACTATTGTCACAGCATCTATGAAAAATTGATAAAAAACATGTAAATTTACGATTAATCTATTCTCATTTTGTGGGTTAGTGAGTATCATAGGGATAGGAGTCATTCTCATTATCCATGTTTACCGGCTCGAGGGCATTATGATTCATGATGATGATTACAATACGACTACGCTTCACAAGTTTATAGGCTATGGCGGCAGTAAGCGCATTGCAACACCCCGCTCCCTATCCCCCGATGATCAAAACCTGCCCCGAAAATTGCGGTTTGAAAGCGAAGATGGTGCACGGCATTTAGAAGTCGTTCTGCGGCGATTTATGTTAGTTGGTCGTAGCGTCAACGGCGATGATGTCAACCTCGACATTGACCTCTCACCGCTTTCGGCTTATCGTCAAGGGGTATCACGTTGCCACTTGGTGCTAGAATCTTCTATGCAACAAGGCATCCTCATCAAAGACACTAGCAGCAAAAATGGCACATGGCTCAATGGCGAGCGGTTGCAGCCGTTAACATACTATCGCCTGCGCGATGGCGATAAGCTTAAATTGGGCGAACTCACCATGATTGTCCACTTTATCCACTAACAAACCAGCCCTGTTCTCGCCACTCAACTTTGCAATCCGCGGCCCTTCGGTTTAATATCAGGGCGTCTTAAGATTGCATGAATGGATGGGTGAGACAACATGGCAAAATACATACTCGCATTAGACCAAGGAACAACCTCTTCACGCGCTATTCTCTTCGACCACAGTGGCAATGTGATTCGAATTGCTCAGCGCGAATTCACCCAGCACTATCCCCAACCGGGCTGGGTCGAGCATGACGCCGAAGAAATTTGGGAGACACAATTAGCCGTTGCCCGCGAAGCCATTGGCGATGATGCCGCAGAAATCGCCGCGATTGGCATCACGAACCAGCGCGAAACCACCGTTATCTGGGACAGAAAAACAGGCCAACCAATTCACCGCGCCATTGTTTGGCAAGACCGCCGCACCGCTGGCCTGTGTGATACGCTGAAAGCGGAAGGCTTTGACCGTACTATCCGCGAGCATACTGGCCTAGTGACGGACGCTTATTTTAGCGGCACAAAAGTGGCGTGGCTGTTAGATAATGTGCCACAAGCACGGGAACGGGCAGAAGCTGGTGAATTGGCATTTGGCACGATTGACTGTTTCTTGATGTGGCGGCTGACCGGCGGGCGTGTGCATGTCACCGATGTCAGCAATGCCGCCCGCACCCTACTCTACAATATCCATAGTGGCGAATGGTCAACAGAGATTTTGCAACGGCTGAACATCCCGCGCGCCATCCTCCCCGAAGTGAAACCCAGCAGCGCCGTTTATGGCGAAACAGACGCCGCACTATTCGGGCGGGCGATACCCATCGCTGGCGCAGCGGGCGACCAGCAGGCGGCGACGTTTGGGCAAGCGGCCTATGATATTGGCATGGCCAAAAACACCTATGGCACAGGCTGCTTCATGTTGATGAATACGGGAGAGAAAGCTGTCGCTTCTGCCAATAATCTACTCACAACCATTGCGTGGCAATTGGGCGAGGGCGCAGTGCAATATGCGCTAGAAGGCAGTGTATTCATCGCCGGCGCGGCAGTCCAGTGGTTGCGCGATGAGCTGAAGCTCATTCAAAACGCAGCCGAAACCGAGGCCATCGCCACCAGCATCAGCGATACGGGCGGCGTTTATGTTGTTCCAGCCTTTGTTGGGCTGGGCGCGCCCTATTGGGATCAATACGCCCGCGGCACAATCGTCGGGCTAACGCGCGGCAGCGGGCGGGCACATTTGGTGCGCGCCACACTAGAGAGCATCGCCTACCAAACGCGCGATGTAGTCGAGGCGATGAAGGCCGATAGCGGGTTAGACTTGCCAGCGCTACGGGTAGATGGGGGCGCAGTAGCCAATAACTTCTTGATGCAGTTCCAAGCGGATATTCTCGGTGTGCCCGTACAGCGCCCCGCCGTCACCGAGACCACAGCGCTGGGCGCGGCTTATCTGGCTGGTTTGGCAACGGGCTTCTGGCAATCGCAAGAGGAAATTGCGACGCAGTGGCGCGTTGAAAAGACCTTTGAGCCACAGATGGGCGCTGATGAACGAGAGGCGCTATATAACGGTTGGAAGCGCGCAGTAGAACGCGCCCGTGAATGGGCAGAAGCGTAATAGACATCTACAGGGGCTGTTGAATATCGCAGCCCCTCTCTCCAACATAGAAAGGGACATCATGGGCGGGAAAGTTGTCGTTGTTGGCAGTTTCAATACCGATTTAGTCACTTATCTGCCGCGCTTACCACAGGCAGGCGAAACCGTCGCCGGCCATGAGTTCGTCACTGGCCCCGGCGGCAAGGGCAGCAACCAAGCGGTAGCAGCGGCACGGCTTGGCGGTGAAGTGCATTTCATCGGGAAGGTTGGCCAAGATAGCTTCGCCGATATTGGCTGGCAGCTATGGCGCGAACACGGTATTCAGACCGCATTTGTCTTTGTTGATGAGGGTGCGGCGACCGGTATCGCCAGTATCTTCGTGCAGGAAAATGGCGAGAATATGATAGCGCTGGCAGCAGGGGCAAATGGGCGGCTCTCCCCTGCAGATATTGACCGCGCCGAAGACGCTATTCGCGCGGCAGATGTTTTGTTGGTGCAGTTAGAAGTGCCGCTAGAGACTGTCCAACGGGCGCTGAGCGTCGCCCGCAAGCATGGCGTGACCACTATTCTCAACCCTGCCCCAGCCCAGCCGCTCCCCACCGAGATATTGGCCTTGGCAGACTATATCACGCCTAACGAAGGGGAATTGCGGCGGCTCACTGGTGTGGGCGGAGACATTGCAACGGCGGCGCGGGCACTTTGCCACGCAGGGCAAACGGTGATTGTGACTTTGGGCGAGCAAGGCGCATTCTGGATGCGCGGTGATGCGCAGGGCAAGGTGGCGGCGTTTCGGGTGGCCGCAGTAGATACAGTTGGTGCGGGCGACGCCTTTAATGGGGCGTTAGCCGTTGCACTAGCCGAGAAGCGCCCGCTGGAAGAAGCGATTCAATTTGCCAATGCGGCGGCGGCGCTAGCTGTGACCAAACAGGGGGCAGCAGCCAGTATGCCATCCCGCGAAGAAGTGGCCGCACTGTTACAAGCGCAAGGCGGTTAGCGCTTTTTCAGCATCACAGCGAGACCTGCCAGCAGCAAAGGCCATAACAGCACAACACGTGCAACGGCGAGGCGGCCATCAACCACCAGCAGCGCCAACGCGCCCAAGACAATCAGCGCCGTGCCAATGTCGTTATATGCCCAAGCGGAAATACAGCGGCCTGTTTCTAGACATACCAGCCAAAAGGTCACGCCCAACGTAATGATGAGCAGCGCCCACCACGCGCCAGACCATGTTAAGGTTGCCGCTTCTAAAAGCAGGAAAAACACGGTGCCCCACAATAGCCATGAACTATAGCGAGCTTTTGAGTGCTTTGCGACCATCATGCCCTCCTTATATTTCATGCCCTTTTTCATAGCTTACCGCTACTTGATTAAATCTGTATGTGAAATTTATCACAAATATAACAGACACTTGTCCATCATCAAAAAGCGCCGCATAATGGCTCATATTAACGGGGGCAATCTGGCGTGAGGTATTTGCATGGCCAAACCAGCAATTGAACATCTTACTGTACCGGTCATTTCTTCTTCTGGCATCACAATTCCCAATATCCTCACGAAAGCCACCAAAGCCGCCGACCGCCTCGCTATTATCCTCCCCGGACGGGGCTATACTATTCATCATCCGATATTGCATTACCTCTCTGGCATCCTGCTCAAACATGAATGGGATGTATTGCGGGTGCAATATGCGTTTCAACTGACGGGCGAGGGGCTAAACTCGCAACAATTGCCAGAGATTTACCAAGACACACGAACGGCAATAGAGACGACACTCGCCCATGGCTACAAACAAATTTGCTGGGCGGGCAAATCCATGGGAACGCCATTTGTTGCCCAATTCGCCCATGAATATAAAGACCGCACCTGCGGCATCTTGCACCTAACCCCCATCCAACAGGCGGTAACAATGTCGCCAGAAGACATCCCCGCCCTCGCCCTGATTGGCACGGCAGACCCGTACTATGATGCCGACCATGTGGAAAGGACGGCAGAACGCGCCCAATGGCGGGTGTTTGACGCCCTCAACCATGCTCTAGAAGCGGCGGAAGATTGGCGCGGCTCAATCCATGCACTGGAGAGCGTACTATCAGCGTGTGAGCATTTCATCAAAGCATTGGACACATCATCATGACAGGCAACACAACAAGCGATAACCGCCCCTTTCCTTACCATCTAGAGTGGGCGGTTGTGTGGCGCTATATCCTATTGCGCCCATCACTGGAGACATTTCGCTGGCTATTGAGCGACCCGAAGGCCAATCGCCATCGCGCCTATCGTTGGGTTTTCGCCGTGGGGTTATTGGTGAGCGTGCCGATTTACTTACGGGCGCATTTCATGCTGATGAGCAATCCCGATTATGCGCGGGTATTCGGCGAGATATACGGGCGGGCAATACCAGCGGTCTTCTTGCTGGGCAGCGCGTTCCTCACCGTGTTGATACGCATCAGCAGCGGGTTAATCTGGCTGAGCGCGCGGGCGCTGGGCGGGCAAGCGAATTACAACGCCACCGCCTACCTGATTGGCGCATTCACCGCGCCATTATTACTCATGGCGGGTGTAATGGTATTTTTGCCGCTGCCAGATACTGTGATTTTCGCGGGGTGGGGCTTGTTGGCACTCTGGCATTGGGTGCTGACGATACCTGCTATTATGACAGCTAACCAGCTCAATAGCATCAAAGCGGTGGTTGCTTCCCTCGTGCCGCTATTGGTGGGGTTTGTTGTTGTTATGTTAGTGGTTAAGGCACTCGCGCCGCCTGCTTAAACTTGCGCCAATTCCTCAGATAGCCATGCCAGACCATCATCCACACTGAAGAACACTTTGGGTTGGCGAACAGCATTAGTGCGAAAACGGGCGAACAACATCAGCATATAGCCCACCATGTTGCGCGTGAGCACTAATGCGATGCGCCCGCGCACTTCTGGGCGGAAGTCGTTAATTTCGTTGGCCTTTTGGCGCATGTAGGGGGTAAAACCCGCTTTAGGGTCGGTGAGGTCATAAAGTGTTAAATAGGGCTGGCTTGGGTCCCACTCGGAGAGGCGGTCGCGCACATACTTGAACCAGGCGTCAACAGCATACAGCATCGCGCTTCACGGTGTTGACGCGGAATAATAAAATTTTGCCGTCCTGATGTAACTCACAGGTCACACCAGGTGCAATCTCTACAATTTCAGTTGTCATTGGCTTGTCCCCACTAAAAATATTTTCACTATTAAAATTATACAAGCTTGGCCATTATAAAGCGAGAAATTTCTAAAAATTCTAACCAAACAACAGGCAGCCGTAGGGATGGCGTCACCCCGCCGTATGGGGTTTTAACCAGCGAAGTTCTATAATAAATACAAGCGATATTGAACTGAACCGTGGGGACAGAAACACAATGAGACGCCGTTGGGGGCTTCGTGCCGCAATCATGGGTATACTTATCAGCATTATGGCCGCTTGTGGCAGTGGCTTACCACAAGTGACGCCGACATTTGTACCCACCCAGACCGCCACGCCAACAAAAGAGCCAACGGCCATCGCCGATTTGCCATCACGCACGCCCGTTCCCACCTTTACGCTGACGACAGCGCCCAGCGCCACCCCAACCGCTACGACGACGCCAACCAATACGCCAACGCCCAGCGCCACCCCAACGGGCACATTTACGCCCAAACCTACCGCAACAGCCACCCATACACCAACGATGACACTTTCGCCAACGGCCAGCAACACACCAGTGCCACCAACAGCGACGGAGACAAGAGAGCCAAGCGTGACGCCCTTACCCACCATTGGCCCAAGCGATACGCCCACGCCCAGCCCAACGCCCACCATCACACCGAGCCATACGGCCACGCCAACATTGACATTCACACCCGCGCCAACTAACACACCAACGCTGGCGCCACTGCCGACATTTACGCCAACTAGCACCCTATCGCCAGCGCAGGCGACGGCGGCAGTGCTACGGCTAACGCTGGAAGCCATTCCAACACCCACTTTTGGCGCACAAACACCCTCACCCGCCCCAACGCTAGATGTAACGCCAACGTTCATCACAGCGACCGCGCCAACGGATTTGGGCATCATCACAGTATCACCCGTGCCGGGCACAGATACGCCCGTCCCCGTGACGCCAACACCAACGGCTATCCCGCCAACGGTAGACCCGCAATTTGTACCAGAGCGCGCAGTTTTCATCCCACCGCCACAGTTACCACCACCGCCATCTTTCTCCACCACACAGGCGCTTGTCTTTTCGGTGAGCGGCGCGAGTGTGGCCGCTGCCGCAGTAGAAACTGGTGGAGCGGCGGCTTTCGTGCGCTATAACCCAGCAGACGCCAATAGCTACATTCGGGTAGACCCACGGGGGATGCTTTACTTGCGCCCGCCAGGAGGTGGCGCAGAGGGGGCATATACAGACGCGCCTTATTTCGCTGGCTTCGATGTTCCCGACGCCAATAGCAACAAGAACCGCATCATTGCGGCGGAATGGTCGCCTAATGGCCAACAATTCGCCTTTATCATCGCCAGCACCAATGACCCCACCAACAACGGCCTGTGGTTTTGGCAACCAGCGCGAGACCTACCGACCGACCCGTCTTACCAGCTCATCCGCGATTGTGACACTTGTGGCTTTGTCGTCCCGAACCCAATACTAGGCGCTATGCCAGTACGCAGCAAAACGCTGGAATGGAATGCCGATAATTTCAACATTTTGGTGCAAATGGAACTTCCCGGCGAGGGGCGGCGCGGCGTCGCCGTGGTGAAAGCGGTGCGCGATGCCCATTATGCCAATACAGGCCCAGCCGTTTATCGCTATGACTATGGCACTTGGGCACAAGACCAACAGCGCATTGTCGTCAGCGGGCGCAGGCCAGATGGGCGCGTCATCATGGGGTTCATCAGTTGCCCCGATTACACTTTTCAGACGGCAGCCTGTGACCCGTGGCAAGAAACAGTGGTGTTAGATGGTTCGGCGGTTGGGCTATGGTTGCAAAACGCCGTCCAGCTCCCTAATGGTCAATTGGTCGCCTTAGGCCGCCCCGGTGACCCGAACGGGCCAATGGCGATTTACGATCAAAACGGCCAACAACTCACTGACTTCATCGGCAGCGCGCCACCAACAGAGGTGCAATGGAGCTGTGAACGGAGCGCGGTCACGGTTTTAGCGGGCGGGCGGCGCTAT
>DAOTWU010000310.1:0-1600 GCA_034435735.1 Anaerolineae bacterium
TTTTGCGTAGAGGATCGCTTAATAAACTAGATGCTAGTCCAAATGGCATCAAAATAGTGAAATAGAAAATGCCTAGAATTGTACGCCCAACGACATCGCCATTAATTGCGGCAATCACGTTGAGGCGTTGCCATGCTAAGCGGTTAATTTTGCGCATGGAGTGCTCCCGAATAATATCATCAGCTCAAACAGCGCGTGATTATAGCATAGCCACCCCATTCTTGTAGAGATAAAGACCTAAGCTCATCTTGCGACAATTTGCTCTTTATATATGAATAGTGCACAATAAATATGATATAAGATGCACAATGCGATATAAATAATTAAGCATTTGGGACTATTGTGTAAGAAACAAAATGAGCCAAAAGGATAAACGGCGGTGTTTGATACAGTCGCATATTTGGTTGAGCATGAGCATGAAAAGTTAGTCTATGTCAATGAACGGGAAACAGGATTGCGCACAATTATCGCTATCCACAATACTGTGCGCGGACCTGCATTAGGTGGTTGTCGTCTTTGGCACTATGATGCCTATAACGATGCTCTGTTAGATGTGCTTCGCCTTTCAGAGGGGATGTCCTATAAAGCTGCAATGGCGAACTTGCCCCTTGGCGGCGGCAAATCGGTAATTATTGCTGATGGTAAGGAAAAAGACCCCGTGCTTCGCAAAGAGCGTTTTGCCGCTTTTGGTGAAGTTGTGGAAAGTTTGGGCGGTCGTTATATCACTGCTGAAGATGTTGGCACAACAACATCAGATATGGTTGTTGTTCGTGAACATACGAAACATGTTACAGGCTTGCCAGAAGATATGGGTGGTAGCGGTGACCCCTCTCCTGTAACAGCGCTTGGCGTATTCCGTAGTATGCAAGCCATGATTGAAGACGTATTGAACCGCGACAATTTTGATGGCTTGAAAGTCAGCATACAAGGGTTGGGAAAAGTTGGTAGCGCTTTAGCCAAACATTTGATTGAAGCTGGCGCCACTGTTTTTGGTACAGATGTCAGTGAAGCTTCTATTGAACGTGCCCGTGCGCTAGGTGTGCAAATTGTGCCCAATGAGAAGATATTCGATGTTGAGGCTGATATTTTTGCACCCTGTGCACTTGGTGCTGTCTTGAACGATGACACCATTCCGCGTCTAACATGCAAAATTGTCACAGGTGCGGCCAATAACCAACTCGCTGAACCCCGCCATGCCGATATGCTCCACGAACGCGGCATCGCCTATGGTGTGGATTATGTGGTTAACGGTGGTGGCTTGATAAATGTTTACCATGAAATTATTGGCTATAACCGTGAAGCCGCATTATCTGCCGCATCAAACATCTATCATACGGTAAAGCGCATCAACGAAATGGCACAGCGTGAACATATCACGACATATGCCGCTGCGGACCGCCTCGCCCGTGAAGCTTTGAAACCACAGGCGATGGCACACTAAAGATAAGCTGAACCTAACTTAAAGGATGGGGCACCTATCTCGTGCCCCATTTTCTATTTATGTACTCAGCAACATTTTCGCTTTTTCAATTTGCACTTCTACGGAGCTGGGGGCTGTCCCGCCAATCGCTTCTCTGCGTGCTGCGGCTGCTTCAAAGTT
>DAOTWU010000311.1:0-4289 GCA_034435735.1 Anaerolineae bacterium
ACGCCAGCGGCATGGTCCCACGCGCGATGGGCATACTCGTTATCTTTACGCGGTAAGCGCAGGTAAATATCCGCCTCGCCAGAAGCCACTAACGCATATTTCACCATGCTATCCAGTTCTTCCACGTTATCGGCGGGGATGCCCAATCGTTGCCGCACCATCGCCATGCGTTCCTTGCTGGCGTGTGCGCGCTCAAAACTTTGTACAATCCGCAACTCGAACGGGTCGGTGCGGTTGGAAACATGTAACCGCAAGCCTTCTTCGCTGGCCGCTAAAGGTTCACGATAGGCAACATTATTCTCTGCGTAAAATAGCGCGCCCATGCCGTCAGCATAGCCTGGCGCCGCCATAACGCTACCTGCTAATTCACCATTGACCAAAAGGCCAACACCAATAGCATATTGTCGCATGGCCAAAAAGCCTTTGGTGCCGTCAATCGGGTCAATTACCCATGTTTGTGCCGCCGCTTTGTTGCGGCCTTGGTCTAACCAACTAGCGACAACGGCCTCTGCTACGGAAATATCTAGCAAGTTGGAGAGCAACCCAAGCACTTGTGTCTTTTGCTCCGCATTGAGCAACTCTCGAAATTGTTGACCGCTTTCTTCAGCGATAACGGCATCCTGCGGGTAATGTTGCATCAATGCCCGCCCGATAATGGCTTGCGAGCCATAATCAGCAATCGTGACAGGCTCTCGATTGTCCTTATCTGCCCGCGAGAGATAATGCCGCTGTACCTGTGCACATAGATTGGCCGCTAACCGCACAGCTTCCTTTATCGGTTCTATATTTACCACTTTCGCCCCCTTTTACCATGAATGAGTGCAAAGATTGAATGAAAAGCGTTGTAATGAAAAGAAAGGTTTATTATGGCGCAAAAGTTTTTCTTGCCTATAGCCAACCTATGCGCAGGCTCTCTGTGCCCTAGCTATGTGCGTTCCCGCTGGCCAAATTTAACCATACCACGCCAATGATAATCAAGACGATTGCTGCCGCTTTGCTGAAGCTAAGTTGCTCCTCGAACACAAAAAAGCCAATCGTGACAATGGCTACTGTACCCACGCCAGACCATATCGCATAGGACATGCCCACATCTAACTTTTCCAGCGCTTTGGCAAAAAGTGAAAAACTCGCCGCATAAAAAACAAACATGGCGATAGACCAAAACGGCTTGGTCAATCCCTGTGATAGTTTCATACTAGTTGTGCCCATAACTTCGAGCACAATTGCCCCCGCTAAAAATAGCCAATGCACACTCATCAACGCACCCTCGTTAGCTCAATTTTTCATCTACTGTACGGAAGATGTCTTCTGCCATTTGCATTAACTGTTCACGCCGTTCTGGCGGTACTTGTTTGCTGATGAAGAACCGCTCTAATATCTCTTCTCGCGTCATCCCTTCTGGGCTGCCGCCTAATCGGGCGCGTTCTGGATGCTCAACATCGCGCCGCATCGCTGCAATATGGAAAACGCCCGCCGCCCGAAGTGCCTCACGAATTGTGTTTTCGTTATAGAGGCTCTCCGTTTGTGGGGTGAATTGCAGTTGTAGACGCACTACTGCGTCCTTCAAGTCATGTTTTTTAATGAGTTTCAACACATCTTGTGTTGGCGATTTTGTGTTGCGGCAATCCGCTTTTAGCGTGACAAAGGGGCGCGCTGGCAGCTCAACGAAGCGCCATGCGGTTTCGTTGCGGCTCACCTCTGCAAGGACAAAGCCCTTCGGGTCACCTTCTTCACCAAAGTCGATGCGTTCAATGCTGCCACTATAGACTACTGGTGGATGTTCGCGCGTTAAACATTGGTGTTTGTGGATATGCCCCAACGCCACATAATCCCAGCGTGGGTCTGCCAATGATGAGGGCAACACTTGCACATCACGCCCCAACATCACCGAACGTTCGCTACCCCAGACCGCGCCGGAAACGGTGAAATGCCCGGTTAACAGACGGGGGACATCCGCGCCCGCTTCTTCGTCCGCTTGCTGCGCTAGGTCTTCCAGGATGTTAGTGAGTACGTGTTGAAGCTGCTCATCAATATCGGCAATGGTCATGCCGGCGGTGTTCATTTTTCCCACCAGCCGAGAACGAATAGGGTAGGGCGCTGCGCCGACCACAATAGGGCCGCGTTTGGTTTCATAGCGGCGGATAGCGTATTCATGCGCCACCCAAACATTAGCCACGCGCAATGTGTCATAAATTTCGATGCTAGAGGCCTTCAGCGCGTTGGGCGGAATATCGTGATTGCCAACCAATAGCACCACTGGTGCAATTTCGGCCAAGTCTTGAATGCGCCAAGCGAATTCCCGCTGAAAGGTGGGGTTAGGAGAACGGGTTTTGAAGGCGTCACCCGCGAATACGACAAGATCAACATCTTCATCACGCGCCGTCTGTACCATGTCATCCATGCGGCGCAAAAAATCGACGACGCGGCTACTCAAACCCGTTGACGGGTCAGTCTTGCCGTAATTTTCCATGCCGATGTGTGTATCAGCAAAGTGTAAAACGCGAATCGGTTGGCTCATAAAATCCAGCCCCCGCTAGCTAACGAACATCTGTATATCCTACCACTGCCGTATACGCTAGAACAGTGTCGAGGGCTGGATCGTAGAAGTAAAAAGAAAATTCGGGGCTGGTGGGCTTAACAAAACCAGCCCCGAAAATGCTATGAGTTGGGCGTATAAATTTGGTAATTCCCACTCAACTGCAACAAAGCAAGCATATATAGCAGGCCATCATAGTAACGATATTGGCCTGTCGGGATTGGCGTATTCCAAAATTCTTCTACAAACTCCCATTTAACGGGGTCTGTTGCCGCCAGCGCTGCCGTCGCGTTCATGGCGATGATGCCGGTGGCGCGGTGTTGGGGGGCGACGGGCGTACCATCAATTTCAAACTTGCTGTTATAACGTCCTATGCCTAGCTCTGCGAAAAAGTTCAGCCAACGGTTGCTTTGCTCTATCGCCCAATCATCTGCCGCAAACCAGACATAATCCATCGCCACATTCATGGCATTTCGCCAGGCATCGGCGTAGAAATATTCGCCATAGCCGTTCATAGGATATGGCTCGCCCGTGAATTCGGCATAGTTAGGCATTAGCCCTGTTTCTGGGTGCGCGGTGATTTTCCAAAATTCGCGGCTTGTTTGCGCTGCCTGTGACCAAAAGTCATTGTTTTCATCTGCCCAGCGCGCCCATAGTTCATAGTAGTGGGGCGTATGGTAAGACGGGTCAGTGAAGCTGCTCAATGCACCAAAGCTGGGTACAAATACCACCATATGATGCTCTAAATCGAACATCGGTGTGACCCATGTGCGCTGTTCGCGCTCGCGCAGCATATCATGCAACAGCTGTTCTGCTTCTGCCTCATAGTTGAGAATGCCCTCGCCGTTGCCCCACCGCGCCGCTGCAAAGTAGAGCGCCGTAGCGAACCATATTTCGCCATCGGGCGCGGGATTATCATCCAACGTCAGACCATCCGGGCGGGCGTGCCAGGCGAAGTAACCGGCATAATCGCCATCTTCATGATAGAGATAGGTTTTTGCCCAGTGCCAAATACGGTCAAATTCTTCTTTCTTATCCAGCTGTACAGCAATCATCATGCCATAAGATAGGCCTTCAGTGCGCACATCGCCATTGTTCACGTCCAGCACATAAGCCATATCGCCATCAACGGGGTAATAAACCCGCTCATTTTCATCATCGCCATAGAATAGCTGCTGCCAGACGGCGTCAATGCGCGCATTAATCTCTTCTTCGCTTAAGCCCCATTCAGCCAGTATGTTGGGATATACTCCGGTGTAGAAAGCCCCTTGTGCTGTTTCTTCACTTTCCATAGGCGTGTAACCTAACAGTTCAAATAATTCGGGCGAGGCGTGTAGCCAGATGGTGTCGCTCATTTCCGTTTCCCAAAGCGCTAGCAGTTCCTCGCTATTCTGCACCCGCGTGTCGCCCCAGCCTTGATTGCGCCACATGGGTTGCTCATCCCAATTGACATTGATATAGGCGACAGCCTTAATCACGTCGAGATTGTCATGAATGAAGGTGAAGAAGGGGGCATACCACGCTTCCCATACCTCATTGGCGGGCATCGATGCAGTGTTATAACCGCGCGGTGTTGATTCTGCTACCATAATGGGCTTGCTGTGCTCTCGTGCTAAATTGAGGAAGGCGTTTAAGGTGTCTATCTCTGGCTCAAAATATGACAGCCCAAACCAATCGACATATTCATCGCCAGGATACCACGCCAGCCAATCATAATTTTCATAGGTATAGCCCGCCGTTGCCGATTGCCAGA
>DAOTWU010000312.1:0-10642 GCA_034435735.1 Anaerolineae bacterium
TTTATCCGCCATCCGGGGTGAATCCCCTGTAGGGAGCATGCGTTGCAGTTGCAACGATACGACGACACGCTAAAATCTCATGGCGTACAACCACTTTATATTAGCTTCAGTGCCAAAGCGCACTTTCTCCGTGCGTGGCGAGAGCAAACAGGAGTGACCAATCCGCTTTTGGTAGATACTGAGCGCGAAGTTTACCGCGCCTATGGGATGAAGCGGGGCAATATTTGGCGGGTCTATGGCCCCAAAACGCTCTGGTATTATGCACTTGCGATGTTTGGTCGAGGGCAAAAATGGCGCGGCCTTCTAGATGATGCTTACCAACTTGGCGGCGATTGCCTCATCGACCAACGGGGGATTGTTCACTATATACACCGCAGTGAAGACCCAACCGACCGCCCCACAATCGACACGCTTCTACAAGCTATCCCCACTTAAAATCAGAGGAAAAAGCCCCCGCTTTTTGTATAAGAAATGGCAGGTAATTTTAACTAGACATGATTCCCCCGCTGCCGCTATAGTTAGCCCATCTTGTAAAAAACGGGATTTGCAGATGCAGATGATGAAAACAATGCGTTTATCGCTGATGATACTGGTTGCTATATTGTTGGGCGTTATCGATACGGGCTGGCGCGTCTTAGCACAAGATACGCCTGAAGCCGTTGTCGCCGCATTTTTAGATGCTTGGAACGCCCGTGACTTAGAAACCATGTATAGTTATGTGTCGCCACAAAGCCAAGAGCTATATCCATTCGGCGCGTTTCAATCACGCTATGAATTGGCCAACAATACGCTCAATATGAGCGGACTTACTTATGAAATTCATGACAGCTATATTCAGGGGTTAACCGCCGCTGTCACTTATGACGTGACTATTGAATCAGTAATTTTTGGCAGCATCGTTGATACAGACCGAACTATGCGGCTGGTACAAACTGGCGCGGGCTGGCGGATTGCGTGGTCTAGCATGGATATTTTTGAGGCGATGGCTGGTCAAGCCAATTTGCGCGTAGACTCTCGCCCTAATGTGCGCGCCAATATCTATGACCGTGATGGTGAGCTGCTCGTTGAAGAAAACGGCACTGTTGTCGTGCTCTATGGGCGGCAGCTAGAGATGCGCGATGTTGGCGATTGCATTGACTTACTGGCGCATTTGCTTTTGCGCCCGCGCAACAACCTGGTGAACCTATTCGCCCAATATCTGGACGATACGGTGTTTTATATTGGCGAGATGGATTTAGAACGCTATGTAGATGCGCGCTTTGACCTAGAGAACACTTGCGGCATCTACCCCGATGATAGTGACCCGTTGAGTCGTGTCCGCCAACGAACAACACGCCGCTATTATGGCAATGGCGCAGCCGCCCATATTACGGGCTATGTGGGCGTGATTACGGCAGAGCAAGAAGACTTCTGGCGCTCACGCGGCTATCACCCCGGTGACATTGTCGGGCAAACAGGTATTGAACTGGGCTATCAGGATACGCTGGGCGGGCAAGCAGAGCGTTTACTGGTCATCGCCGAGCCAGGTGGCACGACATTGCAAGAGCTTGGCGGCTCGACAGGCAGCCCACCCGCGCCAGTCCAACTGACCATTGATCGTGATTTACAGATGATTGTTGCTGAAGCGCTAATTGACGCCCATAACTATGCCCTGCCAAACTGGGCTGGTGTGACAACGGGCACAGCAGCGGTAGTCATCGACGTGAACACTGGCGAAATTCTTGCAATGGCGAGTTGGCCAACGTTTGATCCATCCTGGTTCAATGTAGATACTGTGGCACAAAATATTGGCGATTTACGGGTTCAATTATTGGAAGACCCACGCCGTCCACTTATCAACAAAGCTGTGGCTGACCGCTTCTCCCCTGGTTCTACATTCAAAATCATCACTGCCGCCGCTGCTGCACAGGAAGGCGTATTTGGCATGGATGAAATTTTTGATTGCCAGCTGACGTGGGATGGCACGGAATACGGCGATACCCAGCCTGTGCGTTATGATTGGCGCTATGCCGATGAACTAGAGCCAGCGGGAGAGGTCACTATGGCACAGGCGTTGACAACCTCCTGTAACCCCTTCTTCTTCACAATGGGTGGATTACTTTTCCGCAAAAACCCCGCCTTGCCAGGCCAATATGCTGAGCGCTTCGGCTTTGGGCCGAGAACAGGTGTGGGCTTACCAGAAGAGGTTGGCAGCCAAATATCGCCACCACGCACAGCGGATGAGGCCATCAGCTACGCAGTTGGGCAAGCAAGCCTAGAAATTGTGCCGCTGCAGATGGCGCGGGCGGTGGCAGCTGTGGCCAATCGCGGCACACTATACCAGCCTTTTATCGTCCAACAGGTGGGGGGCTTTGATGACACGCCAATTACTTTTGAATTTGAGCCTGAAATTGTGGGCGATTTAGGGCTAGATGAAGCAGTTTTTGACATGCTGTTTGAAGGCATGTGCGCAGTCACTACTGATAAGGATTTAGGTACGGCCTACCGCATTTTTGGCGATGCGCCTTATACTGTATGTGGCAAAACAGGTACAGCGCAAACACTAGGCAACCCGAATGCGTGGTTTGTTGCGTTTACGCCAGCACAAGACCCGCAAATCGCGGTTGTTGTGGTTTCGGCCAACTCCCGTGAAGGCTCGGAGGTAGCCGCACCAATAGCACGCCGTATCATGGATGATTATTGGAATGTCTCCCGTAAGCCATTCCCCGAATGGTGGCGCAATCCATATATCCCTGTTCGCAGACCAGAGGAAGTGAACAATGCCGGATAAAGAGCAGGTTATCCGTTGCCCATCATGCGATGGCTACGGCTGGTTTGAAGATGATGAGACAGCGGAAGCAATCGATTGCGATTGGTGTAAGGGTATCGGGTATGTGTACCGCAACGCAGACGGGGTAGACCGCCCAATACCAAAGCAGGACGCTGAACTTGTTGCCGAAACTATAGAAAATCTAGAGCGTGAACGGTTGCGTGCACTAGGCTATAGCGGGCAAGCGAAAAAACCTTGGGAGCAAGATGTTCGCAAGGGGACAAAAGGTGGTGTTAATCCTTATGAGGAAAGGCCATCTGAGAAATAATCAGTAGAAAGAAAAAAGCCCAATCTCATGAGATTGGGCTTTTTTGTGAGCGGGTAACGGGACTCGAACCCGTGACCTTCTCCATGGCAGGGAGACGCTCTACCAACTGAGCTACACCCGCAATGTGCCCCATAGTATATAAAAGTCGCGGCAGCAATGCAAGGGTATTTTTCAAAAAATGCCCAATTTTCACCATGATTCGATGAGATTTTCTATCTCTTCTACCGGTTCATCAACTGGCTCAACAGCTATTAGCTGGGACGATTCAACAGGCGTTTCTACTTCTTGGTGCACGTATGGCAAAGCCGCTAAAAATGGCAAAACAGACAGCAGGAAACGCGCATATTCTCCCCTATCACCAATTGCCAGCAAGACAATTGTGGCGGTTGTAACGAACAAAAGCATATGGTCAGGTTCGCTCCAAATGGATAGCCGCCGCTTGCGCACAAAGCGATAGATGAGCTTGCCGAATTCAATCAGCACAAAGCTGGCCGTGAGCATAACCAACAGGCGATAGAGACCAAACCACTGTGATTGCGGGTCATTCTCATAAAGCGATACATGACCGTCTAACAAATCCCGAACCAATTCCGTCGCATGTGCCAAACTATCAATAGGCTGCGTTAGCCAATAGTTGAAAACCGCTTGCTGAAATTGGGTACTATTGACCGCGTGTTCTTCCGTGTTGATATTCGGCCAAGCATCAGGCGTGAGTGGGGTGTTATTTGGCTCTTCTGCCCAGCCGTCATTGGGCGCTTGTGGCCACGCCCGAATGAGGTTGACACCACTGTGATTGGTGAATACAAGTTGACGGTGCTTCACCAATAGATAGCTATGCCATACACCAGAAAATAATATCACTGGCAAAAGAAATATGACAAAATGGCGCAACTTCCCCCTTTGTTTGAACGCAATGAAAGCGGCAATCAGCGCGAATGGCAAGATGAAAATCACAAAGGGGCGAGTGAGTTCGAACATCGTTAACCAGAAGCCGCCGAGAAAAGCCCATAAGTTGCGCCGCTTCTCGCTTTGCACATAAAGCCGTATAGATAATAACGCTAGTAAAAAGAATAGAGGGAAGAAAATATCATAGTTTTGCGGGTTGCCAGGATGAATGAGCACTGTCATATAGAGGAACACCATGCCCACAGCAAAAGAGAACACCATCCGCAGCCACGAGGTACTGGCCATGATAAGCGCAGCCATATACACCGCAACCAAGGCGATACGGTAGGCAATTTCAGTGATAAGCTGGGGAGAACCAAGCAAGCGAATGCTGAGAATTTCTGCAAGGCCAATTACGGGCGGGATGGGTATACGTAAGTTAGCATAAAAATCGACAATGCCCTGTAACGATATATCTTCAAAATAACTGGGCATATAAACGTGCATCCAGGTAATTGCAGGCTCGGAGGTGGCATCTTTCACCCATAATCCGCCGATTATTCCCATGACCAGCAACAAAACCCATAACACCGTCTTCCGCCTAATTTGCATCTTCCCCATTTGCGCACCTTTCAATTTGACTTAGCAAACCCTAACTATTGTACTTCAAAATCACACAGTTAAGTGTGTTATACAAAAACGCCAGACTAATTCTGGTAATTTGAGGCGCTTTTGGTCATAATGGAGGCGCTATGGGTAGGGTTTTGCGGGACTTAGTCTTATGCCAACGATAAAAGATGTCGCACGGGAAGCAGGCGTCTCTATTGCTACTGTTTCTTATGTGCTGAACAATAAAAGTGATTCTATCAGCGAGCAGACGCGCAATTTAGTTTTAGAAGCGGCACGCCGTATCGGATATACCCCCAACATCACCGCGCGCAATTTACGCTATAGCCGTACGGGTTTAATCGGTTATGCTTGGCACACTGTACCAGAAGGGCAAGTTAATCCGATATTAGACCGGTTTACTTACCATCTTGCCTATGCCGCAGAGATGGCAGGCTATCACATTTTAACGTTCATCCAGCCGCTGGAAGAGCCGCAAGCTGTCTATGATGATTTATCGCGGGCGGGGCGGCTGGACGCCTTTATTTTGGCGGGGATAAAATATGACGACCCGCGTGTTAACTTATTGCTGGAGCGCAAATTTCCATTTGCGGGGTTTGGGCGTTCTAATCCAGAACTCAACTTCCCATGGGTTGATGTTGATGGTTATGGCGGTGTAAAAAAGGCTGTTCAATATCTCATCGCGCTTGGCCATCGCCGCATTGGCTTTGTCGGTTGGGGAGAAGATTTATCCGCCACATTCAGCGAACGCTTAAAAGGCTATGAAACTGCGCTAAAAGAAGTGGGCTTACCCATCCCTGATGAATATATTTACTACGGTGAACACAGTGAGCAACTTGGGCGAGATGCCTTTGATTACTGGTGGCGGCTACCAGAAGACCAGCGCCCCACGGCGGTTATGGCAGTCAGCGACTTGGAAGCCATCGGCCTCATGAACGCAGCCAAAGAGCATGGCTTGACGATAGGCGAAGATTTATCCATTATCGGGTTCGATGATGTGCCAATGAGCCAGTACCTCAGCCCACCGTTGACGACATTGCAGCAACCTATTCCAGAGATTGCGGAAATTCTGATTGATATGCTGACGGCGATACTCAACCGCCGCAAACCACAGTACGAAAGTCAGCTGGTGCAGCCGCTACTCGTTAAACGCGGTTCATGTGGTGCACCAAAAGCATAAAGTAGACTTTGGCACAAGACTATATATGGCTATAATACTTTAGGGCGCATGTTGCGCCCTGATTACTTATCATGATACTCGATGGACGCTATGAAACGACGCCTACTCGTTCTATTCATACCCTTACTACTTCTCATTGCTTGCGACCCGTTAGCCCCAACGCCGCCAACACCGGTTGTTGTCATTGTTACGGGTGTGCCGAGTGCGACGCCACCACCGACACCCACCCCACCGCCAACGGCAACCCGTACACCACCGCCCAGCCCGACGCCCATTCTCACGCCGTCGCCAACGCCATTTCCCTGCGATGATGACAGCGGCCAGTTTGTCGATTTTCGGGAGAACTTCAGCGATATTGCGCGCGAAAATTTACGCTTCCGCGTATATCTACCGCCCTGCTATATCGAATCACAGGTGCGCTTCCCCTATGTCATTTTGTTGCATGGTGCGGGCTTTGACGAAAGCCAATGGGATGATATTGGCGTTGATGAGGCTATGGATCAAGCCATACGTTTAGGCGTACTTGGGCCGATGATTTTGGTCATGCCATATTGGGGACAAATCGGGCAACTCAACCAATTCCCACCAGACCCCTCTTATGAAACAGTCGTCTTAGAGGAATTATTGCCGACGATTGAGCGCGATTTTTGCACAATTAATAACCGTGATTACCGCGCTATTGGCGGCATTTCGCGGGGAGGTTTTTGGGCATATAGCATCGCCATGCGCCACCCAGATATTTTCGGCAGTGTCGGCGGTCATAGCGCCTTCTTTCCTGATAACACTGCGCTTGTGCCACCAGCATTTAACCCGTTGGAACTAGCGCTCAATTCATCGTTCCTTGAAGAAGCAAACTTGCGCATGTATTTGGATAATGGCGCGAGCGATAGCGCAGGCCCCAGCCAGCAACGCTTCAGCAGCCGTTTGACCGAGCGTGGCATTCCACACCAGTATGTCATCAACCCAATTGGCGAGCATGATAACAGTTACTGGTCAGAACATGTGGATGAGTATTTGACTTTTTACGGGCGAAATTGGCCGCGCAGTTACAGCGAATTGCCAAGCTGTTTACAACCCAGCCCATAAACACAAGAGGGGCGCTTCTCTATCAATGATGAAGCGCCCCTTATCTTAACAATAATATGGTAGGCAGGGATTTTTATTCTAGCTGTCCTTGTGTATGCCACGATTGAATAAAGCGCGTGCCCTCCTCGATTGACCAGACAATCCGCTTACGCGGGATTTCCGGCGTGATGCGCATCGTATCGCGCAATAGCTCTTCTTGATACGGGTCAGAAACCACCAGCGCCACTGGATGGTCTTGCGTATTATGTACCAAATTGCGCTTCTTGCTGATTTTTCGAGCAGCGGCAAGATTGCTATCTAAAAAGCCTGTCACGGCTGAAAAGTCAAATACCTCGCCCTTAATCGTCTCGAAACCAACCGCATCCGCAAGGCTAGAAAGCCAGTTATAGACATCTATGGCAGCTTTATCGTCCAATTCGCCCCGATAAGTGATATAGGCAATTTGAACCTTATCGTCATAGTAAGCACTGGCAAGCGGCGTTTCCAACGGTTCAATGCTCATTTGTATTCACCCTATAGATAACATTTCTATACTTTATGATGGTGCCATTGTATTAAAATTGTAACAGCAGCACCATTATTGTGCGTATAGAAGTCGTTAGGGTTTAGTTTCAGGTTCGGTTTGAGTAATGTTAGAGGCGAACTCTTGAAGAAAATCCTGCGGAATGCGCATCGGGCGGCCTCGTTTGACATCTACCCAAACCCACAACGTGCGCGCCCGCGCCAACAGCGCATTATCACTCACCCGATGCACTGTATAATGGCGAAACGCCGTTGAGCGTTTGACATCTGAAACCCATGTTGTGATGGCTAACTCGTCATCAAGCAGCGCCGGCTGTAGATACTCGATACGGTGGCGGCGCGCAATAATGGCAAACCCTGCTTGCTCAATGCGCTTCATTGGCCAACCAAAATGGGTGGCGACTTGCGTGCTACAATCTTCAATATAGTTGAGATACACCGCATTATTCATGTGCCCAGCCGCGTCAATATCACGCCATTCAACCCGCTTGTGTAAGGTATAAGCGCCTGCTGGTTGTGGAGGCTGTGGCGGAAATTTCTCTCTAGGTGGCAGTTCATCTGGCAAACCACCGGGGCTATAAGCCTCGACAATTTCTGGCGGCACGGTCACAGGTTGAAAAGTCCCAGCATCAAGAAAAACCCAATCCGTCCAAGCACGTGCTACCAGCTCATCCTGTCCTTGAATACGAAACTCATACAAACGGCGAGAGCGTACACGGCGAAAGTCCCCCACCCATGTTGTCACTTCTACGGTTTGCCCGTAGGTAATGGGGGTTAAGTATTCAATCTCTGTTTCTCTGGCCAGCCACATCCGCCCCAACGCTTGGTAACGCGCCTTATCATATCCCACCGCAGCGGAAGCATCTAAAGCAGCTTCTTCCATGTAACGCACATAGTTGGCATTATTCAAATGGCCATAAGCATCGCACTCATAATGACGCACGCGAAAAGTCCGTGTGTGTTTCACTGGTGGCATAATTATTCTCCAATTATTGAGCACCCCAATCACAAATTACTAGGGGTTGGTATCCACCAGTGCATTATACACCCAGCCCTGTGTGCCATTGGTGAGTTGAATATGCACCCATCCGCCATTACCGGTATCGCCTAGGATATAGCAAGGCTCTCCACTATCCACCAACGCCTCTACACCATAGCCTGTACTTGGCCCGCTGCGAACATTAATCAATGCTCCATCACTGGCATATAAGACGCACATCGGGAGAGCAGGAGTAGGTGTAATAGTCGCGGTTGGCGTGATAACCGATACCCGCGTAATGTGTAAAGTAGGTGCTTGTGTTGCAGATGGCGGCTCAGTAGGCAGTATATTATCCCCTACAGGTGTAGCAGATAAAACAGTGGGTTCAACAGCAGTATGCGTCGGACGTGGGGTGGCGGTAGGTGGCAAAATAGCAGTAGGAATGCGCAGGGGATTATTTATTGTCACATCTTCAAATTGGTAGGTTGCAGTCAATGTACCCATCACCCCCGCCTGTACTGTCGCGCTCAATTCCTCTTCTGTGATGGGCAGTTGAAGCGCACTCGCTAGAATAACCAGCGCCAATAACAACGGCGCGAACGTAAGCGCAAGGCGAGACCACTTGATAAGTTGTAAACGGCTGACGGGGAGTGGCTTCTGATTTTCTGGAATACGAGAGGCAGCAATCGTCTTCTCTAGTGGTGCGAGGTAAAAGCCGCGGCGGCGCAATTCCGTATGCAGCTGGCCAAAAGCGCGGTCAAATGGCTGGTGATAAAAATCAACATACTGCAAACGCGCCAGTTGAAAATGCACTTTGGCGGGTTCAACCAGAATTGGAATTACTAACTTGCCTTGGTCAAGAAAATATTGCCATTCGTTCTCTACGTTTTTAGAGGCCATAGCTTCGGGCGTAATGAGAACAAATAGCACATTACATTCATCGAGACCGCGCTGAATAGCCGTGCTCCAATTTTCGCCGGGGGGGATATGCTGGACATCAATCCAGATTAACGCGCCATAATCTGAAAGCCACAGCGCGAACTTACGGGCGAAAACTTCGTATTTGCGAGCATAACTGATGAAAGCGCGTAGTGTTTCCAAGCGAAGCTCCAATAAAGTTCCTTGATAACGCTTATAACTATTTTATAACCATTTATGCCCAGAAAAATAAAAGAGCGGCACGAAGCCGCTTCAGTCACTAGTACATTAGTCCCTTATCCATCACAACAGGCGCATATGCTCTACTTTAATGCAGCGGTTCATCACAACAGTTAAACCCGCCTCTGTCGCCTTGAGCGCGGCGGCTTCATCGACAACGCCGAGTTGCGTCCACACCGCACGCGCACCAGCGGCGATGGCATCTTCAACAACATCCATTAAAAACTCTGAGCGGCGGAATACATTCACAATGTCCACTTGCTCTGGTATCGCCTGTACAGAGGGATAGGCCGTTTCGCCATCAATGGTTTGCACGGTGGGATTTACAGGATAAACTTGGTAGCCTTGTCGCCGTAAATATTGGGCTATCTGGTAGCTTGTACGGTGGGGTTTATCGCTGTGGCCAACAACAGCAATGGTACGGGCACTTTGAAGTAACTGACGCATCACGGATTCATCAGCTATGACGACGCTCATAGTTCGCTCCTATTGTCGGGAATAGCTTTCTATTGAGACGATGATTATCTAGCGTTCTCTTACTTGCTATAATGCAGCCATATTTGAGAAAGGGGGCAACATGACCAAACCGATTATCCTCTCATGGAGCGGCGGCAAAGATAGCACCATGTCGCTCTATACATTGAAGCAGTCGACAGAATATGAAGTAGTCGGCCTTTTAACCACTATCACAACGGCTTATGACCGTATCAGTATGCACGGTGTACGGCGGACATTGCTTGACGCACAAGCAGAAGCGTTAAAGTTACCAGTTTACACTGTAGAGCTATCCCAACAGCCATCTAACGAAGAGTATGAATCGAAAATGGCGGCGATGTTACAGACATTCCGCCAACAAGGGATTGATACGGTGGCATTTGGCGATATTTTTCTGGAAGACCTAAAAGCCTATCGTATACAAAAGATGCAAGAGGTTGGGATGAGGGCGATTTTCCCCATTTGGGGCAGGTCAAGCGATGCGCTTGTGCGTGAATTTATCGGGCTTGGTTTCCGTGCGGTGATTACTTGTGTGGATAGCCAACAATTGGATGTCTCTTTTGCGGGGCGTATGATTGATGAAACCTTGCTCGAAGATTTACCACCACACGTTGATCCTTGTGGCGAAAATGG
>DAOTWU010000313.1:0-1843 GCA_034435735.1 Anaerolineae bacterium
CATGGGGCGGCTTTTGCCGGCGGATGTGGCACTGGAATTCAGCGTGGAATATGCGGCGGTGGTGGCTTTTGGCCAATGCCATATTGTGGAAGATGACGCCGAAGCAACAATGGCGCTACAGCAGTTATTAGATAAATACGCACCCCATTTGAAAGCGGGTGAAGATTATCGCCCACCAGTGGAAGAAGAACTCAAACGTACGACTGTATTACGGCTGGATATTGAAGAGCTTTCCGCTAAGCAAAAGCTGGTTGAAGCGGATTTTCCTGGCGCCTATCGCTATGAAGATGTGGTGGCAGATATGCCTACCTTCCCCGCGGCAGCTAGCGCCACTGATGAAAATGAGCGATAGAAAAGCGCCTTCATGAGCGGCGACGAATATGGCACAATGATACAAACGCTGGTTATGTCCTAAGGATAGCATGAGTTCCAAACACGACATCGCTCAACAAGCAGATATAAGTTTTCTAGAAGCACATATGAAACCGCGCCGTATTCAGCGCATACGGCAAGTCGCAGAAAGCCGCCAGCGTGGGCTGGCCATCATCATGGAAGATGTATGGAATCCGCATAATCTGGCGGCCATCGCCCGCAGCGCCGACGCCTTTGGCATACAGCATATTCATTACACAACAGCCGAAGAATACTTTGACCCGACGCAAATAGGCAAAGTATCCTCTAGCGGGGCGAACAAGTGGATTGATTTTCACTATCATGAGGACATTGCTGATTGCATAGAGGCGTTACAGCGGGATGGTTGGTTAGTGGCGGCGACAGTAATGACGCCTGAAGCGCGCTCTATTTATGAGGTGGATTGGCCGCAATATGAGCAGGTGGCGGTTTTGATGGGCAATGAACACGCTGGCCTAAGCGAACGCGCTATCGAAATGGCGGATATGCACATCATCATCCCCATGCGCGGCATGGTGCAAAGCTTCAATGTTTCGGTGGCGACGGCCATCACAATTTCAGAGATAACGCGGCAGCGGGATATAAGCGAAAAGGACTTTCGCTTATCACAAGCGGAAGCCCAAACCCTGTATGAAACTTTTATCCGCAAGGCGTATTAAGAAACTGTAGCATCACGCTCCTGCTGTTGCTCTATGGGAAGGATGGGTAAGCGAATGGAGAACGTGCTCCCCACCCCAACCTCACTTTCGACGTTAATCGTGCCGCCATGTAGCTCAACAATGCGTTTGGCAATGGCTAGTCCCAACCCTGTGCCGCCTTTTGAGGTAGAACGCGCCTTATCCGAGCGGTAGAAACGCTGGAAAATTTTGGATAAGTCCTCTTCTGAAATGCCAATGCCCGTATCTGCCACATCAATACGGACGGAGCCGTCTTCTGGCTGCACGGTAACAGTCACAGAGCCGCCCGCTTCAGTATAGTAAATAGCGTTCTCAATGATGTTATGCAAGCAGCTGGTGATGTCCTTTGGGTTGGCAAGTAGTTGCAGCGGTTGTTCGCACTGGCAATTAAAGGACAGTGCTACTTGATGATTTTCTGCTAATGGCTGAACGCGCTCCATAATATCGTGCATGACACGCTCTAATGGCACACGCTCTCGGCTGACATCTTCCAGAAAATCTAAGCGGGAGATGGTGAGCAGGTCATTAATGATGTCAATCAAACGCTCCGCCTGTTGCTCCAGAATATCGAGATGGCGGGCAGCATCCTCTGGCGTTTTCGCGCGGCGTATCATATCCACTTTTGTCATGATGACGCTCAACGGCGTTTTAAGGTCATGGGTGGCATCGCTGACGAATTGATTGACCAGTTCCACCCGTTCGCGCTCCATCACCAGCGCTTTACGGTGCATCTCCGCCTCTTTTTCGGCGGTAAT
>DAOTWU010000314.1:0-2483 GCA_034435735.1 Anaerolineae bacterium
ATGGCCTGCAAGATGACAAAAACGACAATAGCAGCAAAGGCGCTAAGCATGTGAGCGATGACACTTTCCGTAAAGAGGTGTTGAAGAGCAAAATACCCGTTCTTGTAGACTTTTGGGCGCCATGGTGCGGGCCATGTAAAGCCCTTGCGCCATTTATTGACAAGATGGCGCGTGAATATCGCGGCAAAGTGAAAGTGGTCAAGCTCAATACAGACCAAAACCCGATGATGGCGCGGCGCTATCAAATTCAATCCATCCCCACCCTGATTATGTTCGATGGTGGCCAACCTATTGAGCGACGCACCGGCGGCAACCCGCGCGTTATCCGCGATATGATTGAAGAAGCATTACTCGGACGTTAAAGACCCTCTATTCCCACATAGAGAGACGGCCTCGCCAAAACTGGCGGGGTCGTTTCATTTTGGGAATATGAAGAATAGACTACAATGGGGGTGTAGATTAAATAGTGCAGCACTTTTTAAGGAGAGAGCATGATGTCTCGTAACGGGTTACTGAAAATTGCGTTTTTGCTAGGGGTAATCATCGCCACCATCGCCAGCCCAACACTCGCCATCCGCGACCCAGATGAAAGCCCAGATACGCCCGCAGAAGGGTTCATCCTATTCGAAAGCGACCGCGACGGCAATGGCGACATCTGGATGATGCATCCCGATGGCTCTAATCAAACCAACCTCACCAACACGCCAACTTTAGAGCTGGTGAATTCCCCCGCGCCAGATGGCACACAATTCGCCTTCAGCGCGGTACGGGGGCAAAACATCGATATTTATGTGATGAGCATCAGCGGCGGCCTGCCCATTCGCCTGACGGACAACCCGGCAGTAGATTGGTTTCCAGTATGGTCGCCCGATGGCGAGAAAATCCTATTCACCACAGACCGAGACGGCAATCAAGAAATCTATATCATGAACGCCGACGGCTCTAACCAAGTGGCGTTGACGCGGCATCGGGATGATGACTTTTTCGCGACATGGTCACCAGACGGCAGCCAAATCGCTTTTTCAACAACCCGCGATGGCAACCAAGAAGTTTATATTATGGACGCGGACGGGAGCAACCAGCGCAATTTGACCAATTACCCTGATGGCGATGATTGGGAGCCTGCTTGGTCACCAGATGGCGAATGGATTGCGTTTGAATCAGTGCGGGATGGCAATATGGATATTTACATCATCCGCCCCGACGGCAGCGATTTGCAACGCATCACCACCGACCCTGCAGACGATTGGGAGCCTGCTTGGTCACCAGATAGCACCAAAATCGCATTTTCTTCTACCCGTGACGGCGATTACGATATTTACGTTTATGACTTAGAGAGCGGCAACATCACCCAACTGACCAACAGCCCTGGCCATGATGGTGTGCCGCGTTGGGTGAGCGGGGAATAATGACGATGCGCGGGGTGTAACCTTATAAATGGGAAGCACCCCGTTATAGTTGATGCCATGGCAGCCGTTCGCCGGCATCTATCGGAAAGTTCAGGCGGTTTTCCTGTGGCGCAAGCGGGCAAACCCAGCGGTGGTTATAGGTACATGAAGGGTGGTAGGCAAAATTGAAATCGAGCACCATTTCACCATCAGGGGTTGTGCCTAAGTCCGCGCCTTTAATCGTATCTAGCAAATAACGCCCACCGCCATAGGTGGTGTTGTTCGCTGTTGCATCTACAAAAGGTAGGAAGAGGCCGCCACCGTAGCCCTTTATCCAATAGACTGCCAGCCGCCCCCGCCCCAATGGTAAAGTGAACGAAACATAGCCAATACGCTCATAGTAAAAGTCGCCGTCATCATCGAGGCGCACATGAAACAATTGCCGTTCTGCTGGTTCTAGCTGGGCAGTGACGCGATAAGCGGGGTCATAATCGTAATAGCTTAACGCGCGAAAAGCAGTGCGTTGCTGCTTATCAAAGGGGCTTTGGGGATGGGTGCGGTATAGCTCGTCTTTGGCTCGGCGGAAGCGCAATGCAGCAGCTTGCACGGCATCATCATCAAAAGCGCGCCGCAATAGGCGGTACATCTCAAATACACGGCGGCGATAATCTAGCAAATCCAGCATCACGCCCTCCTGCATGGTGAAACAAAAGGCGACCATATGGCCGCCTAATTATCAATCAACAAAGCGATATTTAATCAAAGTCCAAAGGGCGATGGGCGCATCTGTCCACTTGATTTTCTTGCCCTCGTCCCATTCACGCCCGTTATATGAAATCGGCACTTCGTAAATACGAATACCACGCTTGAGCACTTTGGCGGTGAATTCTGGCTCAAATTCAAAGCCACGTGCGTGGAGCTTCATATCGGCGACGACTTCGCGGCGGAAAACTTTGTAGCAGGTTTCCATATCGCTGAGGATGGCGTTATAAAGGATGTTGGTGACAAAGGTTAGTGCCCGATTGGCGACCATATTCCAGAAGTTCATCGCCTTGCGCGGGCCACCCAAAAAGCGCGAGCCATAAACCACCGTAG
>DAOTWU010000315.1:0-3992 GCA_034435735.1 Anaerolineae bacterium
GTGCTTGTAGAAGGGCATGGGCAAGGCGAAGATGAAGACGGCAACCCGCTGGATATGACTATTAGTTTAGGCCGCAGTTACCGCGACGCGCCCGAAATTGATGGCTATGTGCTGGTGGAAGGGGAGTTGCCCGTTGGCGAAATTGTGCCTGTGCAGATTACTGGCGCAACAACCTATGACCTTATCGCTACGCCAGACTTGCAGCCGCCTCAGATTATTCAACCGGGGCAGATTATTGGCGAAGGCGATATTGACCTCGCATAATATAAAAAGGCCGCATCAGTTCAGATGTGGCCTTTTTCATCAACATGAGCAAATGCGCTACTATCGTTTTATACCCACCGCCATACCATCGCCCATGGCAATCACCATACTTTCTAGCGATGGTTCATCAGCCAGCATTTGGTTGAAGGTTCGCATGGCGTGGTCATCGTCGCTTTCTGGCGTTGTAATGCGCCCATGACGTAGAGCATTATGCGCCGCAACAATCCCGCCACTGCGTAAGTGCTTCACCGCCCAGCGCAAATAATCAGGGTAGCCGGTTTTATCAGCGTCAATGAATACAAAATCAAAGGGGGCTTCGTTGTTGAGTTGCTCTAGTGATGTTTTTGCGTCACCAAGTAGAATTTCAACGCGGTCGCCAAGGCCAGCATATTCAAAATTAGCGCGGGCAACTTCAGCATGTTTGGCGTTAATATCCAGTGTGTAGAGTTTGCCATCTGGGGCGAGTCCTCGTGTTAGCCAAATACCGCTATAGCCGCCTAATGTGCCGATTTCTACGGCTTTTTTCGCTTTGATGACTTGCGCCAGCCATTGCAATAAGCGGCCTTCTGCTGGTGTCAAACTAATAGGTGGAAGGCCATTGCTCTCCGAAGTTTCCTGCGCATGGCGTAGCGCTTCATCCTCTGGCCCAAACAAATCAACCAAATAATGTTGGATCTCTTCATTCAAAGACATTTTCGTTTTCGCCCCTTTGCTGGTTCTTTTTTTGTAAAGGCTTACCACGACGGATGCTGTAATGGTCTAAATCACGCGCCACAACAGTATTTGGGAAAATTTCCCGCGCCTCCTCCAGCACATCCCGCTCATGGTATCGCCGTGAAATATGCGTCAGAATGAGGTGGCGAACATTTGCCTCTCGTGCTAGTTCTGCCGCCTGTCTTGCCGTAATGTGGCCAAATTGCCCCGCAACATCTGCTTCTTTGTGTAAAAATGTGGCTTCTATGACTAGTACATCGGCATGCTCTATATATTCAACCAGATTGTCGGTGCGGGCTGTATCGCCAATGTGTACCAGTTTCACACCGGGGATAGGGTCTCCCAACACCATGTCTGGGGTGATTATTCGCCCATCTGCTAGTTGAACACTCTCACCCGCAACCAATTGGCTACGCTCTGGACCAAAGGGGACGCCTAACGCTTCGGCTTTATCAACTAAAAAGGGGCGGTGTGATTTTTCCTGAAAGACGAAACCAAAATTGCCGCTTCCTCGATGTGTCACTGGGATGGCGCTCACTGTGAATTGTTTCGCATCTAAGAATATGCCGGGTTTCAAATCCACCAAGTGAATGGGGACAGCGTTACGCTCATTACGCAGCACAACGCCGAATAAAAGTGCTTGAACGCGGTCTAATGTCACGCGCCCACCAAAAATATTGATGTCCTCTTGCATATTCTCCCAGCGCACAAATGTAGAGATAAGCCCGCCTAAACCCAAAATATGGTCAAGGTGCGCGTGCGTCAAGAGAATGTGATTGAGTCGTTTGAAGCCAATGCCACTGCGCAATAGTTGTCGTTGCGTGCCTTCGCCACAATCGAGGAGAAAGCGATGTTCTCCAGCGATGATAACTTGTGCTGGCAATCCCCGATAAATCGATGGCGCAGATGCAGACGTGCCCAAAAAGACAATATCAAACATTAAGACTCGCTCTCGGTATCGTTTGGCGGTTCGTTGCTTTGAACAGTGATGGTATAGAGGAACAGCCTGTCTCCGCGCAAATTGTCGCCTTCCAGGACTTTCAAACGTTCCCCACTGTTGCTGCGGGCTGCGCCGATGGAAATACGATATTCGCCATCTGGCAAACTTTCTGGTAAGGGTAGATAGCTCACCTGAACGAACACATCACGCTCGCGTGTAAAACGTGGCGAAATGCTAATCGTGTCGTGTTGCGCCGCAATAGAAATCGGGTCAGATAGTAAGTGGGTGAAAAGTTGCAAATCGTTGGGCAGTGGACCATCAACGCGCCAGTAAGTAATCACTGCCACGATGTCGCCCTGCTGGTATGTTTGTGGGGCGCTGTTTTCAGTTTCATATCCCAGAAACGTCAGATTATTCTCAAAACGTATTGGCGGCGCTAGTGGTTCGGGTGTTTCACCTTCAGCCAATGCTTCTGGTGCGTAAGTAAATGGTGCGGTCGTCAAGAAACGCCCGACAGTATCCGCCAATACTTCGGCTTTGTCAAAAGTAATGACATTGTCCGTAGGCAGTTGATCATCTTGTATCACCGTGCCTAAAGAGAGCCAATTGCGCAGATAGGGGTGCATTTGCTCAATAATATCTGGTGAAAGCAAAACAAACTGTTCCTGCTCTCCACCCTCAGTGAAGATTAAGCCGTTCACACAATCCGCAAAGCGCAATGGTGCATCTTTTCGGTTCATCATGACGCGCATGAGTTGGGCATCACTTAATGTGGCGTTATCATTTGTTTGTGTTGATTGGCATATCACTGACGGTATATCATCTGCCGTTTTATCAAGATAAAGCGCCAACTCTGCGATACGGGTATGGTAGAGCGTTTGGGTTTCTTCTAACTGTGGCCAGCGAACGAATAAATCATTGACTAGCCACACAACATTGAAAATGAGTAGACCTGTTAAACCTAGCCAGCCAAGCATGTGGGCGCGACCTTTCAAGTTTTGCAGCAGTACCCGCACCCCAAGCCCGAAGAAGATTGCAATTAAGGGGATAAGCGCCGTATAGTATGGAAAACTTGGTTTTGGTGCAGCTAAAAATGCTGCCGGTGCAAGGAAGGCCAACATAATAAGCGGCAGTGCATAGCGTGGCTTGCGCCAGTTACGCAGGGCAATGAGAATACCCCCAATCATCAATAGACCGCTGACGAGGTCTATCAATGGCCTGCCGGGGAAGTTATATGCAGCATTGCTATCGCCCAAAAACAAAATTGCCGCTACGCCTTCGCCCAGCGCACGCAATAAGCCGTTGTAATCGCCAAATATACGATTTGCGCCAGCCAAACCGGGCAATCTAAAGCTGGAAATCATGTAGGGCGTTGCGATGATGATCGTCACCAGTAAGGCAAACCCGATGTAACTCAGGCGCCGTCGAGACATACGCTCTCTTGCCCAAAGCATATAAACAATAAAGGCCATACTGCCCATGACCAGCAATAGGCTTACCGGATGGATGTAAAAACTGAAACCCGCCAGCAAGCCGAAGATGGTGAAAGCCGTGGTACTGGTCTGCACATGGCGTCGTCGCCAGTAAACCGGCAATGCCCGCGCTAGCGCCAATACCAACCCGCTGACAATAAAAGGCACTAAAGCCTCTCTCCCAACCGTACGCGAGAGTAATATCGGCCACATGCCGAAGGTCATCAGCGCCATAGCGGCCACACCTGCGATTGGCCCATAAAGACGATGTGCCAGTATGAACGTGAGCGATAAGGCGAGCAACCCCACCCATAGCGATAACATCCGGTATCCGATAAGGCCATTACCGATGAGGCTTGTCGTCAGTGCTAGTCCGGTGTGATAAAGTCCTTCGCGCCCTTCCGGAATGCCGAGCGGCTTCAGGTCATAAAATACAGCGATGCCGCCATCAGTGCGTATACGCTCGGTGACGCGAATATCAACGATTTCTTGTTCGTGTAATCCTGGTGGCAGGGTGGTAAATGATGTCAGTCGTAAAATAGCGGCCACAAATAATAAAATGACAGCCAGCCAATAACTCATTCTGTGTGACAAAATAACTT
>DAOTWU010000316.1:0-4668 GCA_034435735.1 Anaerolineae bacterium
GCAGATTGCCCAGAATATCGTTGACAACTTGTTGCTCGCTCCCGCCGAACATCGTCATTTGACCAACTGCTTGGTCTTTATGGTAAGTCTGGCTGTATTGTATGATACGCTCTAATGCAGCTAGCAATGTGGCGCGTTTTCCAAATGCCTGCAATGCGCCCGCGCGTATTAGGCTCTCTAATGTGCGTTTGCCCACCTGTGTGAGGTCTACCCGCTGGCAAAAGTCTTGTAAATCTTTGAATGGTCCGCCTTCTTTGCGTGCTTCGATGATGTGCTCAATGCCGCCAACACTGGCGTTTTTAATTGCTGCTAACCCAAAACGGATAGCGCGCTCACCATCTTTTTGCTGCTCAATTTCAAAATCGATATAACTATAATTCACGTCTGGGGGTAAAACGGGAATACCCAGACGACGGCATTCCTCAAGGAAAGTCGCCACTTTATTCATGTCGTCGCGCTGGACAATCAAAAGCGCGGTCATGTATTCATGGGGATAGTGGCACTTCAAAAATGCTGTTTGTACTGTGATAACGGCGTAGTCTGCCGCGTGGCTCTTATTGAAGCCATAATTAGCAAAGAATTCAATATCATCAAAAATGCGCACCGCTACTTCTTCGGGGATGCCATTTTGGGGGCCACGTTCTAAGAAGATGTCACGGTGTTTTTTAAGTTCTTTCGCCTTTTTCTTAGAGACAGCGCGCCGCATCAAATCCGCTTCACCCAGCTCATAGCCAAACAATTCTGAAGCGATTTGCATAATCTGCTCTTGATAAACAATGATGTTATAGGTTTCAGCTAGAATTGGCTCAAGCTTAGGATGCAAGAATGTGACATCTTCTTCACCATGTAGGCGGCGGTTATATTGAGGAATATAGTCCATTGGACCAGGGCGATAGAGGGAAATACCCGCGATGATATTCTCAAATCGCTTCGGGCGCATCCCGCGAAGCATACTCTGCATCCCCTCAGATTCTACCTGAAAAACCCCAACAGTTTCGCCACGCCCCAACATCTCGAATGTTTCATCCAACATGCGAATTTCTTCATCCGTTAAGTTCGGGTCATCATGACGGTAGGGGATATTGTCCTGGGTATACCGAATGCCTTGGTGCTTTTCGATGAGTTCACAGGCCTTACGCAAAATCGTCAAAGTGGAAAGGCCGAGAAAATCTACTTTCAATAGGCCAATAGATTCAGATGTTTCCATTGGGAATTGCGTCACAGCTTTTAATGCGCCGCCGCTGGGGTCTGTACCTGTGAGGCGATGGAGTGGGATATATTCCACTAAGGGACGGTCTGCGATAATAATACCTGCTGCATGGGTTGAAGCATTACGGCTAATACCCTGTAATTGCGCAGCAGTATCTATCACCTCCCGTAGCTGAGCATTTTTGTTATAAAGCTCTTTTAGCTCTGGATTGCCTTCAACATATTCCATCAACGGCTTTTGGCGCGCTTCCTGCGGGATGAGGCTCGCCGCTTGGTTGATGAGCGATAAATCTACACCTAAAGCACGCCCAACATCACGCACCGATGCTTTTGCCCCCATCGTGCCAAAGGTGATAATGGCTGATACTTTATCCTCGCCATATTTTTGCACCGCATAGGCAATCATTTCCGAACGGCGATCATCTGGATAATCTAGGTCAATATCGGGCATGGATTGCCGACCAGGGTTGAGGAAGCGCTCGAAGAGCAGGCTATTCTGTATCGGGTCAATGTTGGTGATACCTAAACAATACGCGACAAGGCTGCCCGCGCCAGAGCCGCGCACGTTCCACCAAATATCAGCAAATCGCGCAAATTCACACAAATCCCACACGATGAGGAAGTATGTATCGAACCCCATATTATGGATAATCTGTAATTCACGTTCGATACGTTCATGCAAAACGGGGTCACGCTCTGCATCTTCTCCATAGCGCCACGCTAAACCACGATAGGCAAGATAGCGCAAATAATCACCAGCACTTTCAAATTCTGCTGGTACGGGGAAGTTGGGTAAGTGATAGCCCTTTTTCTCTAAATCAACTTCACAGCGCTCGGCGATGGCCAATGAATTCGCTAGCGCTTCGGGCACTTCTCCAAAATACCGCCACATTTCTTCCTGCGTGGTTAAGTAATAGCTTGGATCGCTCATCCGCATGCGATTTTGTTCATGCTTGAGCGTGCCCGTTTGTATCGCTAATAACGTGTCTTGAATATCAGCATCGGATGGCATGATATAGTGCACGTCGTTTGTAGCCAGAAGGCCAACAGGGCTATGCCCACTACGTTGATAGTCAATCAGCCATTTATTCAATTCATGCAATTCAGGAATATCATGCCATTGTAGTTCTAGGAAGAAATTCTCTGGTCCAAAGACTTCCTGATACCAGCCAATGAGTTCTCGCGCCTCTCCATCGTTACCATGCTGCACCATGCGCGGAATTTCTGCTGCTAGGCAGCCGGATGTGGCGATAAGCCCTTCAGCATGTTGGGCTAAAAACTCTTTATCGACACGTGGGCGATAGTAATAGCCCTCCAATTGCGCCGCCGATGAGATTTTGAGCAAATTTTGGTAGCCCGTTTGGTTATAGGCCAATAGCAGCATATGGTAAGCCTGTTTATCCAGCTTTGGGTCTTTGTCACGCATGCTGCGGGGTGCTAAATAGGCCTCAACCCCGATGATTGGGCGTATCTCATAGTCATTACATGCCCGATAAAAATCAATCACCCCGAACATTGTGCCGTGGTCAGTAATGGCCAACGAGGGCATTTCTAATTCTGCGGCTCGTTTGACCAACTGTTTAATACGGCTCAAACCATCTAAGAGCGAAAATTCCGTATGAACATGTAGATGAACAAAATCTCGCTGAGTCATAGGCGCGTTGTCTGTTTCTCCGAATACAATGTTGCCCCATGGGGGCATAGATGGGGGATGTTGAATCAGAACAAGTGTAGTATAGCATTAACTGCTGAATATTGTGGGGCGAATTTGAATTTTGGGGGTGGATTTGTCAAAATTGATAAAGGCGGCGCTATACTCCATAACGCCGCCTGATGTGCATAAATTACGTCTGCCTAGATATGTACAGGCTCTTCATAAACGCCAAAAACCTCGCGCATGACATCAGTAATTTCGCCTAAGGTGCAATAAGCATTGGCACAGTCAATGAGATAGGGCATGACATTTTCTGTACCTTCACAGGCTTCGCGTAGGGCTTTTAACGTTTGTCCAACGCGCTCATTATCGCGTTCCTGCCGCAATTTTTCTAAACGGCCCACCTGACGGTCATACCCATTGGGGTCCATTTCTAAAATGGGGATGGGCGGATAGTCTGCTTGATCGTATTTATTCACACCCACGATAATACGTTCGTTGTTATCCACCTCTAACTGATAGCGATAGCTGGCATCAGCAATTTCTTGTTGGAAGAAGCCAGCTTCTATCGCTGGGATAACCCCACCAAACTCATCAATGCGGCGGAAGTATTCATAGACCGCTTTTTCAGTTTCATCGGTTAGCTTTTCAACGAAATAACTACCGCCTAGCGGGTCAATGGTGTTGGCCACGCCCGTTTCCTCTAAGATAACCTGCTGGGTACGCATAGCGAGTGTGACAGCGTGTTCACTTGGTAGCGCTAATGCCTCGTCCATGCTGTTGGTGTGGAGCGATTGTGTGCCGCCAAGCACTGCCGCCAGCGCTTGAATGGCCACGCGAATGAGGTTCACTTCTGGCTGCTGAGCGGTTAAGCTGACACCTGCGGTTTGGGTATGGAAGCGCATTAACCATGAGCGCGGGTTCTTCGCCCCAAATGTTTCCCGCATTTCTCGTGCCCAAATGCGTCGCGCCGCCCGCAGTTTGGCAATCTCTTCGAAAAAATCATTATGTACATTGAAGAAGAAGCTCAAGCGTGGGGCGAATTCGTCAATATCTAGCCCGCGCTTCAATGCCCACCGCACATACTCTAAACCATCGGCCAAAGTAAAGGCTAGCTCTTGCACTGCCGTGCTGCCCGCCTCGCGGATGTGATAGCCGCTGATGCTGATGCTATTCCACAGGGGCATTTCCTGAGAGGCGAATTCAACTGTATCCGTGACTAGCCGCATAGAAGGCTCTGGTGGGAAGATGTATTCTTTTTGGGCGATGAACTCTTTCAGAATGTCATTTTGCAATGTGCCACGTAGTTGCGCACGGGGGACACCTTGCTTCTCTGCGGCAGCGATATAGAACGCCCAAATAATGGCGGCTGGGCTGTTAATCGTCATACTGGTGCTGATTTCACCCAATGGAATGCCATCAAATAGGATTTCCATATCCTGTAATGAACTGATGGCAACGCCACATTTACCAAACTCGCCCAATGCTTCTGGTGCATCAGTATCGTAACCCATGAGGGTAGGGAGGTCGAAGGCGACAGAAAGCCCCATATTCCCTTGTTCAATGAGATACTTATAACGGGCATTGGTCTCTTCCGCTGTACCAAAGCCGGCAAAAATACGCATTGTCCACGGTTTGCCACGGTATCCTGTGGCGTGAATGCCCCGCGTGAATGGATATTCGCCAGGGTTACCAAGGTCTTCCACATAATCTAAATCGGCAATGTCCAATGGGGTATATAAGCGGTTGATGGGCACGCCAGATTGGGTTGTAAAAGTTTCTCGGCGCTCTTTGCGGCGGTCTAA
>DAOTWU010000317.1:0-8010 GCA_034435735.1 Anaerolineae bacterium
AGTTTTGGGGCATAGCGCGCCAAAACTGTTAATGCGTGGGCGCGGGCATCTTGTTCCCGCATTGTATGAGCAACCGCGAGGCTTGCCACCAACATATTGGCGGGAAGCGTAGGGGCAAGTTCCGCCAATAACATGGCGCGGTCGTGCTCATTGTCTAACGCATGTACTGCTGCCAACGCCTCCCCTTGCAAATCGCTCGTTAAATGTGGGGCTAGCGCCACGAGAACGCGGGCGCGTAACGGGCGGCGATTAATCTCAATGGCGATAGCTAAAGCTTGCTCTAAAATTTCTGGGAATTGTTGATTTTCTGTTGCGTATTCTAAATGTGGAGCAAAAGCAATCAACGCTTCGGCGCGCTCATCTTCAGACTGAATGGTCTGAATCGCTTTTAGCGCTTCTATACGCAAACGTGGGCGTAACTCTTCCGGCAGGTTATGTGCCAAGGCGGTTAGCGCACGCGCGCGCTCTGCGGCATTGTCAATCCCCTCTGCACATTGCAAAGCCCGAACTAACACCTCTTTGGCAAGGTGTTTGCTCAAAGCAGACAGCATGTTACAGCGCAGGGTGTCATTGCTACTCTCGTCCAGTTCATCCAAAACGCGATGCTGCAACTTTATGCCTATGGTCGATGGTAAATGTGTTGCCAGCGCTATTAAGCTACGTAAGCGCGCTTCTTGGTCGCTAATATCTTGCGCCAGCTTAATAATCTGCATAAGCGAGGAACTGGCTACGGGCGTCTCATCTAAGCTCTCAATGAGTGGGGCTAGTTTCAGCAAAATATGCGCGCGCGTAGCGGCATTAGTTATTTGCATAAGCTGCCGCCAGATAGTTTTAATAAATCCCAATTTTCGCTCTGGCGGAACGTGAGGGATTAAATCGATGATTAAACTCAGCCGCGTATAATCATCATCGATTTGCTGTATTTCGCGTATCAATGATTTGAGCTGGGTTTGATTTAATACTTGGGCAAACTCAACCAATGCCTGTAAACGAGCCTCGCCAATAGATAGGGGTTCTGTGGTATAAGTTTGTTGTTTTGGCTGAAGCGCTGTCATTTGGCTAATGGCCAGAATATAGCGCAGTTGCTGGGCAATAGCTTCTGGGCCAGCCTCTAATGCGCGGTTTAGTGCTTGTTCTAACCGACCGCGCCCTAGCTGACCTGTTACTTGAGGTTGCTCAGTTTGTGTTTGGGTGTTTGATTGTAATGAATCGGTCATGGTATTCAACGGGTTCTCTTATTAACCTCATTGTATTGCTTTGCCGCCAACCTGCGCAACCCTATAGCGCAGCCTTGCGGTATAATGCCCCATTATTGCATGTAAAAAGGAGTGAATATGCCTGCTAATCCTTTACTGGTTATTTTCGCTGGTGGCACATCATCGCGCATGTGGCCATTGCAAGAAAAATTGCTGTTGCGCTTTGGTGACGAACCCTTACTGGTGAATCGCCTCCGCCGCTATCAAACACTGGGTTTTGAAGAAGCGGTGATTATCGCCAGCGCTGAAAATGAAGCGACAATACGTGACTATGCCGTAAACATTGATGGTATGCAAGTTCATGTTGTGGTACAAGCTGAGCCAAAAGGGCAAGGCGATGCTTTATTGCAAATTGAACCAGTGCTTGAAGGGCGGCGCAATACCCCTATTTATGCCGTTCAAGTTCATGATGTCGTCGATGATGAATTGCATAAATCTATGCTCAACGCTTATCAGCAAGATCCAACGCGCTCTTATATTGCTGGTTATGAAATGGAAGCCTATTTTCCCGGTGGCTACTTGGTGGTTGCAGATGATAACCGCCTCATTGGCATCATTGAGAAACCCGGCGCGGAAAATCGCCCCAGCAATCTGGTGAACATTGTCGCTCATATGCATGCCGATGCTGGCCGTGTGCTTGATGCCATCCGTGCAGAGTATGAAAAGCCACAGACAACTGATGACCACTATGAGCGCGCTATCGATGCCTTGCTCAAAACGCAAGATTTCCGTGTTGTACCCTATAGCGGGCATTGGAGCGCATTGAAATACCCGTGGCATGTGCTCGATGTGATGAATTACTTCCTCAGCCAGATAAAAGGTCAACAAGTTGCTGATAGCGCTTATATTGCGCCAACTGCCGCCCTCGTTGGCGATGTTTTCATTGGTGAAGGGGCAAAAGTATTCCCCGGCGCCGCTGTGGTAGGCCCTGCTTATATTGGTGCTGGCGTTATTGTTGGCAATAACGCGCTTGTACGCCAATCGATGGTGCTGGATGGTGCCAATGTAGGATTTACCACTGAGGTCGCTCGCAGCTATGTCGCCGCTGGTTGCCAAATGCACGCCTGTCGTGTGCTAGATTCTGTATTTGCTGAAAATGTCAATTTCTCCGCTGGGTGTACAACCGCTAACTTGCGCATTGACCATGGCCATGTGCCTAGCGTGGTGAAAGGGCAGCGGATCAATAGCGGGCGCGACAAGCTCGGCGCGATTATTGGGCGCGATGCTTTTCTTGGCGTCGATGTCATGACCATGCCAGGTGTGAAAGTTGGGCGCGGGGCAGAGGTTGGTCCAGGTGTACATGTTCATGAAGATGTTCCCGATGATATGCGGGTCTATGTGAAGCAGACATTGGTTATGAGAGAGAAAAAGGGCGGGGCGAAAAAGTAATGGCAACGCTAGAGGCCAGTATTTTCAAGAAATATGATATACGTGGGCGCGCACAAGGTGATGACCCCACATTAACGCCAGAAGTGGCGCATTTAATTGGGCGGGCTTTCGGCACATGGTTACAGCAAATGGAGAACATTAACACCTGTGTTGTTGGGCGCGATAACCGCCATACATCAGCCTCGTTGCAAGAGGCGCTCATGGATGGGTTACAGGCTAGTGGCACGCATGTCGTAGATATTGGGCTGGTTGCTACGCCGTTGGTTTATTGGCACGCCGTGAAGTTGGGCAAGGTTGGCGGCGCGATGGTGACCGCCAGCCATCTTGGACCACAACACAATGGTTTTAAGCTGTGCATTGGCAACCGCACCATTTACGGTGACGCCCTTCAAAGTCTATACGCCATCATTCGCCGTGATGCTTTTTTCCATGGGCGAGGAACGCGCAAAGCGGAAATCGGCGCTTATGGCAAATATACTCGTGATATTGCCGAACGCATTCCGATGGCGCGCTCTTTGCGAGTGGCTGTTGATGCGGGGAATGGCACTGCTGGCCTATTCATCCCCCGTCTTTTACAGCTGTGGGTGCATGAAATCATCCCCTTATATCTGGAGCCAGATGGCGATTTCCCAAACCACCCTGCCAATCCACAGGATGAGGCCAATTTGCAGGATTTGGCGCAAATGGTGCGCGAAACAGGGGCAGACATAGGCCTCGCATTTGATGGCGATTCTGACCGCGTTGGCGTTGTTGATGAAAATGGCAATATGCTGGTGGCCGACCGCGTTTTGGCGCTTCTCGCCCGTGATATACTCAAGCGTCACCCTGGTGCGGCGGTTGTGGCCGATGTTTTAAGCAGCCAAGTGCTGTTCGATGTTGTAGAAGCTGCTGGTGGAAAACCCATTATGGCGCCGAGTGGCCATTCATTGGTTAAAGATGTGATGCGCCAGCATAGCGCGCTTTTGGGTGGCGAGATGAGCGGCCATATCTTCCTCGCGGAAAACTACTATGGTTATGATGATGCCTTCTTCGCGGCTGGTCGCATTTTGCAATTGCTTTCTGCTTCTCACCAACCGCTTTCTACTTTAGATGACGAACTCCCCCGTTTATATAGCACGCCAGAATATCGCCCGCATTGTCCCGATGAAGATAAAGAGCGCGTGATAGCAGGCGTGGCACAGGCGCTTAGCGATAAGGGCGAAGTGGTTGATGTAGATGGTGTGCGTATCAAATTTGCGCGTGGTTGGGGATTGTTGCGCGCCAGTAATACAGAGCCGGTGCTTTCATTGCGTTTTGAAGGCGAGACGGAAGCTGATGCTTTATCCTATCGCGACATATTTGCAGAGGCTTTACGCGCCTACCCCCAAGTTGAGCCAATTGTGTAAAATGGGGCGCTTTGTGCGCCTCATTAAATTTATACAAAATTCGTCTATGTTCTTTCGTAACACTTTTCTATAAAGTGTGTTATCTATAATACTAGAAGGCAACATTGCAATATCGCATCGCTTTCATTGGCAAAAGTGACGGGGCAAACTATGTCCGGTGAAGAACGTATCCTACGCATTTTAATTACGATTGTTGTGAGCTATCTACTCGGCTCTTTACCAACCGCCTACATTATTGCCCGCTTGAAGAATATCAACATCTTCGAAGTGGGCAGTGGTAATATGGGCGGCACTAACGTTGTCCGCACCTTAGGTATTGGCTGGGGGGTATTTACCGCCGCCGTAGACATTATCAAAGGGGCTTCTGCGGTAATCATCTCCTGGTTCATCATGCCCGACATTACTACCCCCGCTGGTTGGGCATCAGCAACCGTCATTGCGGGCATTGTGGCTGTTGTTGGGCATAACTGGTCTTTGTTGGCTACCTTGCTAACGTTGACCATTCGAAATGGGCGTATTCAAGCAACCATCCGCGGCGGTAAAGGTGCTGCTACTGCTTTCGGCACATTGATTATCATTGCTCCCACCAACCTAGTGCTGGCGATGGTGGCGATTGGTGGCATGATTGTCGCTATCACTCGTTACGTCTCATTGGGCGTATTAACCGCATATGGCGTTGGGCTTGGCGGAGTGATTATCCTTGTGGCAGAGCAGAAGATGCACCCTGCTTTCATCATCTACGCTGTTGCGCTCTCTGCCCTCATGGTTATCCGCTTCCGTAGTAATATTGAGCGCTTGCTCACTGGTAAAGAGCGCCGTCTCGGCGAGCGCGCCTGATAGACTTTTGCTCTTCGATACTCCTGTGTTGGGGCGTCAAACAAACGCCCCTACTGTTTTTATTCCCCTGTGATATAGTCAATATATAGTGAGGAGGATGTGAACCATGCACCAATATGACTTCCGTTGCAAACAATGCCATGAGCGCTTCTCCCTCACCTTCAGAACTTACGCCGATTATGATGCTGCAGAAATCAAATGCCCCGCTTGCGGTTCTGAAGAGATTCATCGCCTGATTGGTCGCATCACGGTGAAGAAGCCCTCACGCGATTATACGCGCATGGATGCTGGCGAAATGCTCTCTGTTTTAGAGAGCGGTGACAGCCGCCAAGTAGGGGAGATGTTCCAGCAAGTTGGTGGTGGCGATCCTCGCCTTGGGGCTGACTATCACCATGCAACTGAACGCTTGCTTAAGGGTGATAAACCTGAAAAAATTGAGCGCGATTTATCGAACACGAAGCCTGAAAATCCTCCTAAACCTCCCACCTCAGATTGACCATTGGCAAAATCAATAAGCCTGTTATCATGGCGCGGTTTTAGCTATCAGGGGAGGATAAGATGCAGGACGCGCTCGATTTTGGCTTGTTAGCTTTTGCTTCCTTGTTCACGATGATAGACCCACTGGGCATTGTGCCGCTGTTTTTGACCATGACACAAGGTCTTGATCGTGAGCACATGAACCGCATCGCCTTTAAGGCAACGCTGACCGCGCTAGCGATTCTTATTTTCATCGCTTTCACTGGCCGCGCCGTCTTCGAATTTTTCGGCATTTCCATCAATAGCTTGCGGATTGTTGGCGGCATCATTTTCCTCATCATTGGCTATGACATGCTTCAGGCGCATATTGCCCGTACTAAAAAGAGCGACGAGAGTTCCCAAGAATATGCCGATGACATTGCCATTACACCATTGGCCATCCCAATGATTTGTGGGCCGGGGGCTATCACTAGCATGATTGTTTTTTCTGGTGATGCCTCGACTATGCCCCGTCAAATGGCGCTATTCGGCGCGCTGGCTGCGGTTATCCTTATTACCTATCTGGCGCTTCGTGGTGCCAAATATCTTATGCGAGTGATTGGGCCAAATGGTAGCCGCGTGCTGTTGCGCTTAATGGGCTTAATCGTCATGAGTGTGGCTGTAGAATTCCTGCTGAGCGGCCTAACCCCCGTTCTCCGCGAGATTTTCATGGTGAATGGTGGTTAGATATACCCTTATATCGCCTTCTATTAGCACAAACTTTAAGAATTTGGTGAGGATTTGTTGCTAAATCCGCCTTGAAGTTGTATTATCGCCCACAGCCAGAGGGTGGTATTTGGGGAATGAAGAGGCATAATCCCCCCATCGCTCAAAAATCGTTTAATAGGTTTTTGGAGTTTTTCATATGGTCACTGTTCAGCAGAACGGCCAAGAAATTGAGCCGGAATTTCGGGCACGTGTAAATAGTATTTATGATAGTTGGCAGAGTGGTGAACTGCCTTTTTCCGAAGCATATAAACAACTAGAAGTAATGAAATATGAAGCAGCCTCTGCAGGCCATTTGGCCAATCAGGGCGGGGTTGAAATGATTTTAGGCATCATGCAGGGGTATCGTGCCAAATTAAATGAAAGTATTCGCCATTTTGAACTAGCACGTGGCCTTTTTGAACAGGCTGGCAATCAAGAACGTATGACGATTTGTATGTTAAATATTGGTGAAACTTATCGCTTGCGTGGCAATTTCACCCGCGCCCGTCACTTTTTCCGCGCGGCATACGAATCCGCTGTTTCTATGGAAAATATTCGCACACAGGTGACAGCTCTCGCTAATGAAGGTCAGATGCTCCTCAGCATGGGGTTGCTCAGCGATGCTTATGACACTTTGAAGAAGGCGTTAGAGTTGGGGCGTAACGTCGTGCCAGAAAACGACCGAGAAGCCAACCAACTGCTTGATACACAATGCGAAATTCACTATGCTCTCGCCGTTATTCTGTTACGCTTAAATGAGCCTGAAACTGCTTGGAAACACGCTCGCAAATCTTTACTCATTGCTGAGGATTTGGGGGTGCCATTGCGGATGGGCTATGCTAATCGCGCCCTTGGCGAAGTCATCACTGCCTTAGGCCAAGCGCCAGAAGAGGCTTTTTCCAGTGACCCAGATACTTATTTCCATGCTTCTGCTCAAGCATTTCGTGGTATTCGTGCTGATGGCGAATTGGCGAAAACCATGTATGCACATGGTCGCAGCCTTGCCCATCGCCAAAAGCGCAATGCTGCCGCGCGCAAGCTCAAAGAAGCGATGGTGCTTTTTACACGCTTAGGCATGACTGATGATGCTGCCAAGGCCGCTGAAGCTCAGCTAGAAGTTCTATAATTCAAAAGTTTCAAGATAGCTGAAGGGCGGGAGCTTTGGCTTCCGCTTTTTTAATTCAAGTGGTATTGAGCAAGTCTATGCGATGTCGAGTTTATTCTGCTACACTTGCGCTAGCTACTGGTTTAGTGATGTGAGCCGAGATAATGCACCTCACTGTAGGTTTAGCCCAGATATATCCCAAATTAGGCGATATCGCCGCAAATTTAGATAAACACCTTGAATATATTGACCGCGCTGCTGAGCAAGGCGTGCAGTTACTGGTATTCCCAGAGTTGAGCCTGACGGGTTATCAGGTACAAGACCTTGTGCCAGAAGTTGCCATCCGCACGGAAAAAAACCACCCAGTTTATAAACGGCTGCTCGATGCTAGCCAGCGCATGGACTTAGTCATTGGCTTTGTTCATGAAGATGAGCGCCGTCGTTTCTATATTGCCAATATGTATCTAAGCGGTGGAGAGTTGCTCCATATCCACCATAAAATTTACTTGCCAACATATGCCATGTTTGATGAGGGGCGCTTTTTTGCCGCTGGTGATGGCGTCCGCGCCTTTAATACCCGCTTTGGGCGCGTTGGTATGCTCATCTGTGAAGATTTTTGGCATATGTCTCCTGCTTATCTGTTGTGGTTGGATGGCGCAGATATTTTCATCTTTACCAGCGCCAGCCCTTCACGGGGCTTAGATAGCCACGACCGTTTACTTTCTTCTCGTTGGGTAGAACTTGTCAATCAAGCCTATGGCAGCATGTTTACATCATATGTGATTCATGTGAACCGTGTGGGATATGAAGATGG
>DAOTWU010000318.1:0-3935 GCA_034435735.1 Anaerolineae bacterium
GTCGCCCTGTGGGATAAACTCTTGCCCCACCCAACCATCATACCCCGTCTCTAAAATTGCGCGCATAATCGCGGGATAGTTGAGTTCTTGCCGCTGACCAATTTCCCCACGCCCCGGCACACCAGCGGTATGGTAGTGGCCGATATAAGGGGTGTATTTACGAATGGTGGCGATGATGTCGCCTTCCATAACTTGCATATGGTAAATGTCATACAGAACTTTGACGGCGGGCGAATCCACCATTTGCACCACTTGCACACACCACGCAGTAGAATCCCCCATGTAGTCGGGATGGTCAACTTTGCTATTGAGCGTCTCCAGCACAAGCTGCACGCCAGCGTCTTCGGCCTGTTTTGCAACGCGGCGCAACGTTTCGGCAGTGACTTCTGCCCCAATAGCATCATCAAGGCCGTTGCGGTTGCCGCTGAAGCAAATCAAGTTCGGGATAGACCATTGTTCTGCGAGTTTGATGCGTTCCAACATCATAGTGACAAGGCGGTCAGCATTTTCGCGCTTGTTCAGTCCATCTTCTAGCGGGGCGTGCGCTTGCATGGCTACAATCTTTAGGCCATGCATACGCACCAATGGAAACAGCTCTGGCTCAAAAATTTCAACACCAAGATACCCCACCGCAGCAATCATCGACGCCAGTTCCTCTGGCGAAAAGCGGTATTTCTGATAGCACCACCACAACACAGATTGTTTTATGCGTCTCATCATCACGCTTCCAGCACAAAACGATAGCGGACATCATTGCGGCGCAGGCGCTCTAAAGCGGTGTTCACGTCATCCATCGGCAAAGTTTCCGTCCACGCCGTGACACCATGGCGGGCTGCAAAATCTAGCATTTCGCGCATGGTGGCGCGGCTACCAATGCTGCTACCAGTGACGGTGTATTGTTTATCAATCAGCGTACCGATACTGAGTTGCATGGGTTCACCCACAGCACCAACAAAACACAGCGTCCCATTGGGGCGCAACATTTGCAAATAGCGCCGCCAATTCAAACTAACATGCACCGTAACCACGAGCATATCGAGGCTGTAGCGGGCAGCTTTCAGTGCGGCATCATCACGGCTATTGATAACATTGGATGCACCTAGTTCGCGGGCTTCATCCGCTTTAGCGGGTGTTGAAGAAAAGGCTGTTACTTCCATGCCCATTTTCGCGGCGAACTGCACCGCCAAATGCCCCAGTCCACCGATACCGACGACGCCCACACGCTGGGCACTGTGCCCTAAGCGGCTCAGCGGTGAATAGACCGTCACGCCCGCACACAACAGCGGCGCAGCATTTTCAGAGGAAAGCGCGTCAGGGATGGCGAAAGCGAAACGGCTATCAGTACGAATACGCTCGGCAAAACCACCATAGTTCCCCACAATAACCGCCGAGCTATTGGGGCACAGCTGGTCATGGCCAGCAGCACAAACATCGCAATTGAGGCAAGCGCTCCGTTGCCAACCAACGCCAACGCGCTGCCCCACTTTCAAATGGGTGACCTGCTCACCCAGTGCCGTCACTGTACCGATGATTTCATGACCAGGCACAAGCGGATATTGGCTAATCCCCCAATCATTATCAAGCATGTGCAAATCGCTATGGCAAATACCACAGTGGCTGATGTCAATCTCAACATCATATGGGGCGAGGTCTTTCGGTTCGTACTCCCAGCGCTCTAAAGCACCACCGGCTTGGTGCGCGGCATAGGCTTGAATGGGCATGTTATTCTCTCCGCTAATTCATACTTCGCAAAACCGCCACAGGCGGGCATACTCATTTCATCACTGAGAACATACCGAAAGGATAAGCTATGCGCAAGTTTGTGGCTATATTGGCACTAACGCTGGTGCTGGCGGCCTGTGACGACGCCCAGTTACAAGAAGATTTGAACAGTATTGAAGGCGTGCGCGCTTCGGAAACGGGGCGCGTGGTACGGGTGATTGATGGCGATACAATTGATGTGCAACTGAACGACGGGCAAGAAGTGCGCGTTCGCTATATTGGTGTCAATACACCAGAGCGCGATGAACCTTGCTATGAGGAGGCCACCACTGCTAACCGCAATCTGGTTGAAGGGCAAGAGGTGCTGTTGGTACAGGATGTGAGTGATACCGATAGATTTGACCGCCTACTGCGTTATGTATATGTAGACAATACGCTCGTCAATGGAGTGCTGGTGCAAGAAGGATGGGCAGAAGCAGTGCGCTATGACCCGGATACACGGCATTACGACGCCTTTCGCCAATTAGAGCAGCAAGCAGCAGCGGAAAATCTCGGTTGCCACCCAACAGGCATTTTTGACGATGGCTCTAGCCGCCGCTAGTTGGCTTTGTTGACACTAATCTAATATAGATTTGGTAAGCTCTAGCGGCATAGTGCTAGAGGAAGGGACATATGACAATGGGACGTTGGACAGCAAACGACATCCCCGACCAAAGCGGGAAAATTGCCGTCATCACTGGGGCAAATAGCGGTTTAGGGTTTGAAGCGGCACGGGCATTAGCGCGCAAGGGCGCACACGTTGTTTTGACAGGGCGCAATGAGCAGAAATTGGAAGATGCGACCAAGCGCATTCTAGAAGAAACACCACAGGCAAAACTCACGAGTATGCGCCTAGACCTGGCCGACCTCGCCTCTGTGCGCAGTTTCGCTGAGGAATATTTGCGCCAATTTGACCAATTGCACATCCTTATCAACAACGCGGGTGTGATGGGCATCCCCTATCGCCAAACGGCTGATGGCTTTGAGATGCAATTTGGCACGAACCATTTGGGGCACTTCGCCCTGACTGCATTACTTTTACCAGCCATTCGCAACACCCCCGGCGCGCGGGTTGTGAATGTCTCTAGTGGTTTTGCCCAGCGCGGGAAAATGCACTTCGACGATTTGAACATGGAGAGCAACTATCGCCCTTGGGCGGCCTATGCTCAGAGCAAACTAGCTAACCAACTTTTCACCACAGAGCTGCAACGCCGTTTTGAAGCGGCGGGTATTGATGCCATAAGTGTTGCGGCGCACCCCGGCTATGCAGCAACCAATTTACAGGCGGTTGCGCCCCAAATGAGTAACTCGCGTATGCGCCTATGGATGATGGGGCTGATGAACCGTTTTCTGGCACAATCTGCCGAGCAGGGTGCGCTACCTATTCTCTATGCTGCCACAGCGCCAGATGTCAAAGGTGGCGAATACTTTGGCCCAGATGGGCTTATGGAGATGCGGGGCTACCCCACCCGTGTGAAGATGCAACCAGAAGCACACGACCCTGAAGCTACAAGCAAACTCTGGGAACTTTCTGAGCAGATGACGGGTATCACTTACGATTTACCTGTAACAGCCTAAAGAGGGCGCCATGCCGTCATTAGAAGATGCTATCGCACTGGCATTAAAAGCCCATAATGGCCAAGTGGATAAGGCGGGGCAGCCTTATATCCTGCACCCGCTACGAGTGATGCTGGCGGTGCAACAGGCAGGCGGTAGCCTTGAGGCGCAAATGGCAGCAGTGCTACATGATGTCATCGAAGATAGCGCCTATAGTTTTGATGATTTGCGACGTGATGGATACAGTGAAACGGTGTTAACCGCGCTGGATGCGCTCACCCGCCGTGATGGTGAAAGCTATAGCGATTTTGTGGCACGGGCGAAAGCCAACCCAATAGCGCGACAAGTGAAGCTGGCTGATATTGAAGATAACCTAGATGTGCGGCGATTAACGCATATCACGCCAAAGGACGCCGAACGTCTAGAGCGCTATTTACGAGCCAGAGAGCAACTACTCGCCCCATAAGTGGCGCTACCTATCTGCCATAATCGGGCGTATAATATAGATAGCACATATATGTGCTGACAATCTGGTATGCACAGGTAGGCGCGCTACGGCGCGTCTATCGCGTTCTATAGCCGCCAGCTTGCCACATCCCCCCACACTATCCCAATGT
>DAOTWU010000319.1:0-2138 GCA_034435735.1 Anaerolineae bacterium
CAAATAAGCGTGGCGGTCGGGTATACATGAGACATCCTTTCCTCAGCACATGCGCGCTATGATTATACCCTGTATAGCTATGTTGCCTACACATTCACCGCTTGTGAAATAATGAACATGTTGCGGTTTGGGCTGCTGCATGTGACCGACTTTATATAGAATGAAGATGCCGCCTTCATCTGAAAGCGGCATTTTTCTATTCTGCCAGCCGTTCCCATTCTTCCATGGCGGCTTGTAGGGCGGCCTCTGTCTCGGTATAGCGCTCGCCCAATTCCCGCACTTGCTCGGTATCACCTGCCGCGCCCGCTTCGTCAATTGCTGTTGTCAACTCATCCATTTGCGCTTCTAGTGCTTCAATCTCGTTTTCCAGCGCTTCCAGTCGCTGCTGCAATTGGTACGGGTTCAAACCGTGCTTCTTTTCGGCATATTGTGCGGCTTTGCGCCCGGCGTCCTGCTCGCGTTGTTGGCTCAGTTTTGCTTGCCGTTCGCGTTCACGCGCTTCTAGATATTCTGCATAGCTGCCGCCAAAAAACTGTAACTGCCCCGGCATGGCTGCCCAAATTTGTGTCGCCAGCGCGTTCACCAGATAGCGGTCATGGGTGACGAGGATAATCGTCCCGTCATAGCCCTCTAGCACAGATTGCAAAATTTCCTGGCTATCAATATCCAAGTGATTGGTCGGCTCATCGAGCAACAGCACATTAGAGCCATCCAATGCCAGCTTAGCCAGCGCTAGCCGCCCCCGCTCTCCACCAGAGAGCGTTTCCACCTTGCGGAACACATCATCGTTGCTGAAGAGAAAGCGCCCCAGATAGTTGCGCGCCTCATCGATGGGGAGATTGCGCACCGTCAGTAGCTCATCGAGTACGGTGTTTGCGGCGTGCAAATCCTCGTGCGCCTGGGCAAAGTAGCCGATTTTCACTTGTGCGCCTAAGCGCGCTTCACCTGCCAACGGGGGCAATTGTCCGATGATTGTTTTGAGGAAGGTGCTTTTGCCGACGCCATTTGGCCCGATGAGCGCCGCCGTCTCCCCGCGATACAGGGTGAAGTCTGGCACTTGCAACAGCGGCTCATCATAGCCCACGACCAGCCCGCGCGTTTTAAGTACCTCGTCGCCACTGCGCGCGTTGGCCTTCAAACGCAGGTGCATTTTGCGGCGGTTGCGCGGCGGACCACTGATGATTTTGCCGCGCTTGGCCATCGTCTGCAGGCGCTTCAGCCGCCCTTTGGCTTGTGCGGTTAAACGTCCGCCCATGTTCTTGCGGATATAGGCCTCTTCTTTGGCGAGGAACTCTTGCTGCTGTTCATACTCTTTCAATAGGCGTTCGCGGCGCTCTTCACGCTGGCGGGCATAGTGGCTATAGTTGCCGCGATACACTTCCAACATGCCAAACTCCAGCTCCCAGACAGTGCTGGCGAAGTTATCGATAAAATAACGGTCATGGCTCACCGCCAACACCGCCCCGCTGAATGACTTCAGATAGTTTTCTAGCCATTCCACCGCTTCAATATCGAGGTGGTTCGTCGGCTCGTCGAGGATGAGCAAATCCGGCGCTTCTAGCAACAGCCGCGCCAATAACGCCCGCGTGCGTTGCCCGCCGCTGAGTTGTGGTAGGGGCGTGTCGTAATCCTCTTCCGTAAAGCCCAACCCCGCTAATACTATCCGCAACTGCGCCATATATTCATAGCCGCCCGCCGCTTCATAGGCCTCTTGCAACTTGCTATATGTGGCCATCACCGCGTCATCGGTCACGCCATCTGCCATCTGTTCGGCGAGGTCGGCCATATCGCGCTCTAGTTGTTTGATATGGGCGAAGGCGCGCAGTGCCTCTTCATATAAAGTGTGCTCGCCTTGAACTTTCACCTGCTGCGGAAGATGCCCCAGCCGCAAGTCTTTAGCGCGGAATATCCGCCCCTCTGTCGGCTCATCAAAGCCTAGAATGAGATTGACCAGCGTCGTTTTGCCTGCGCCATTTGGCCCCACTAGGGCGATACGCGCCCCGTGATGAATATCCGCGCTCACCCCGCTGAATATCTCTTCTGCGCCATAAAACATGCTCAGGTTTTGCAGCGATACAATCGACATTGTGTGCTATCCTGCTTGCTTCTTGTTTTCCACGGCGATTATATCATGACCT
>DAOTWU010000320.1:0-5821 GCA_034435735.1 Anaerolineae bacterium
TTCAGTCACTGCTTAACCTTAACCAGGCAGGTATGTCTTGGACAGACATCGTTAACTGGTTAATTCTAATTCGCTTTTTGGCTCAAAGTGAAAAGCAGAAGAATCAAAAGCCAGAAGGGGAGGCGCGCTAATGCAATGGTTATTTGTAGAGCCTAGTGATGTCTGGATGTTTCGCAATTCTAAGCCGTTCAATGCTGCACAGAATTTTGTGGCGCAGAGTATTTTCCCACCTATGCCAATTACCATACAAGGGGTCATTCGTTCTAACTATCTTGAAGGGCAAGGTGTTGAATGGCGGCATTATCCAGATAACTATCCCCAACTATTTGAGCAAGTTGGAGATGTATCGACAATGGGGCAACTGGAAATCTATGGCCCGTGGGTAGGGTGTCGCAGCCCAGAAGGTGTTGAGCCACTCTTCGTCTTCCCCGTAGATTTGCTCTATAACGAAGACCTAACAACCTATGATTTAATGGCGCCGGGTAAAGTTGAAATGTATACCGACGCCCCGTTTGAGGGGTGGTTGCCTGTGGTTCGCCCACCTAATCTGGGGGCAGAAAATATCAAAGCATATAAATCCCGCAATGGGTGGCTCACTGGCGAGATGATACGCGATTACATTGCAGGTGATGTCAGTCAATTAACACAACCATACATCGAACTCCAAAAAGTGTACTCAAAAGAAGAGCGTGTTGGCTTAGCAATGGACCGTAAAAAACGGGCACATCGTGAACACCATTTTTACCATGCGCAGTTCATTCGCATGAGTACAGATGTTGGTTTACTTATCGGGCTAAATCAACAGCTCTTCCAAAATGGTGATTGGTTACGGATGGGCGGGGAATCTCGCAGTGGCCGTATAGCGCTTATTAATGACCCCATATGGCCAGAACAACCACAGCAAGGGCGCGTGAAAATAGTCCTACAAACCCCTGCTTATTTCAGTGCTGGCTGGCATCCAAACAACTTCGATTGGTCACCATGGGTGGGCGCAAATGGTCGCCTCGTCAGCTATATTACTGAACGCCCAACTTACCATAGTGGCTGGGATTTGAAGCGTCGTCGGCCTAAGCCAACACGGGCATTTGTGCCAGCTGGCAGCGTTTTCTACTTTGAAGATGCTGAACTTACAGGCAGACCATTTACGGAAACACCAGCAGGTGAACCTGACTATGGCCAAATGGGCTTTGGCGCTTACATCAGCGCACACTGGGATTATCTCTCGTAAGTTAATTCTGATTGAATCGAAAGGAATATGACCATGACTCAAAAAATCCAAAGCATCCTCTTCCTCTATACAGAAAGCTCACTTCATGCAGGAACGGGTAGCACTGTGTCGGTGGTTGATTTGCCCATCCAGCGTGAGCGCACAACAGGCTATCCAATCGTCCAAAGCACGGGCATTAAGGGGGCATTACGCAGTCAGTACAGCGGCAATGGTGATGTAGAGAGTATTTTTGGGCCAGATACAGATAAAGCTGACAGCTTTGCCGGTGCGTTATCGGTTGGTGATGCCCGTATTGTGCTCTTCCCAATTCAATCGCTAGCTGGTGTCTTCGCCTATGCCACCAGTGCTGCGGTTTTGGCACGCCTGCAACGAGACTTAAGCTATGCGAATATTCAATCACCATTCATTGAAGCCCCGCCAACAGGTAGCGCGTTGGTCACAAAAAACAGCAATTTGATTGCTGGGGGGCGCGTTGTACTAGAGGAATTCTCCTTTGAACCACAACACGCGCAATTTGTTGATGAATGGGCGCAATTTCTAGCAAATCATGCCCTACCTGCTGGTGAGGAATACGCTTATTGGCGTGACAAACTTCATCAAAGTCTCATCATCTTACCTGATGATGATTTCCGCGAATTTACCAAAACAAGCACTGAGATCGTCACTCGTGTACGTTTAGAACCCGGCAAGAAGACTGTTGCAACAGGGGCACTTTGGACGCAGGAATCATTACCGTCGGATACCTTACTGTATAGTTCAATCATCATCAATGCATCACGCAGTGGCAATAAGATGAATGCTGAGGATGTCTTCACAGCGTTACAACGGGGCTATAATAACCGTATTCAGGTCGGTGGTGATGAAACAACGGGCAGTGGTTTTGTAGCCATGAAGTGGCTTTAGTGAGGGGAAGGCAAAATCATGACAACACGTCAAACACGACAACAAGAATTGGCTGCAAGCGCCTGGCATACTATTGAAGAAGTGGAAAACCGATCTGCATCGCTACATAAAAAATACGGCTCACTGGTGCGTGGCTTACCGGCGATGATTCAAACTGATGGTCTAGCTCAAACATTGGCGTTTCTGAGAGCCAAAGATGGAAACAAAGGAGACTCAGAACATGGGTTAGCATATGCTCATGTCGAGGAATGGGTTCTCAGCAGATTCGGACATACAGGGCATAAAGACTTGATGGAATTGCTTCTAGATATGGACAGCAGTGAATATCGCTGGGCAACACATGAGGCGCTATCCTACCTCCATTGGCTAAAGCGCTTTGTAGAAGCTAAGGGGTGGAAGAGCGATGAGGAATAATCGACAACTGGCCTATAAATATCTATTGCCCCGCGATACAGCACGGGTTGTCGCTAATCATGTGGATAATTGCGAAAACGCAGCGCTTATCCTGCATCACTATATTCCACATGAAGTGATTGAAAATCGTGATATTCCTAATGAGCGTAATAAGAAATATCGCGATAGGTGGTTTCAGGAATTTTGTGACCTTTTCCACAGTGATGATAAAGTCGCTGACTGGCTGCAGATACTCCGTGCTCAATTTAAGCGTTGGATAGCCACAACTAGCGGGGACAGCTGGATACAATTCGAACTACGGCTACGTTCACGATTGGTCGTAGGGCTAGGCGGCAAGGGGCCGCTAGAAATTGGTATCACCTTGCATCCTGTAAATGGCTTGCCCTATATACCAGGGAGCGCCCTCAAAGGGTTAACCCGTAGCTATGCATTGTATGTCATTGCCGAACAATTAGGCGTAAGCTATAACGAACTTAGTGAGCTAGAAAAACAGCTAGAGAATGTCCAAAACAATGTTGATGAAGCGCTTCTTTTCCGCGCTATTTTCGGCACACAGGGAGAGGCTGGACAGATTATTTTCTCTAATGCTGTATTGAGTAGACCGCCGAGAGGGAGTTTGTTTGACCTTGATGTAATGACGCCTCATTTCCCCGATTATTATCGGGATAATGGTAAAAAACCACCATCAGACGATCAAAATCCCAACCCAGTGCAATTTTTGACAGTGGCACCAGGGGCACATTTCGCCTTTGCTGTTGGTCTACGGCCTCCTTACCAAGACAAAGACCTTTTAGAAAAGGCCGCAGGCTTGTTATATCAAGCACTTACATCACTGGGTGTTGGGGCGAAGACCGCCGCTGGTTACGGTTATTTTACCGAGCCAAAGCAAAAGTAACGAAGGATACATAAATTGGGTGCATATGTCTATCTGGCCACTTTAGGACAACGACCAGAGGCGATCACTATCGCATTTGACAAGTTGTCCGAGAAATATACTTACGAACGTATGGTAATTCTCCATACTGATGCACAGCAATCTGGTATTGTAGAGGCACTACAAGCCTTAGATACCGTACTACAACGAGACTATAGCGGACTTCATGTCAAGTATTGCGAGCTACAAGATACATCAGGGCGGCCTATCATCGACATTGATGATGAACTAAGTGCCAACCAATACTTTGAAGCTGTGCTTCGTGTCTTATTAGACTATCATCACCAGAATTACACTATGCACCTGATGATTGCTGGGGGCCGCAAAGCCATGAGTATTTATGCCATGCTTGCGGCCCAACAGATTTTCACCGTCAATGACCGTGTCTTTACGGTGTTATCAGATACGGAGCTATTACAACGCAACTTATACCATATTCCGGCTGGGAAACGTGAACATGTACAAGTCGTAGATTTACCACTGATGCGGGCGCGTCGTATCACGGCGACAATTGAGAGCATGCCGGTTGCGCGCAGTTTGCGAGACTTGTTTCTTGAAAAGTTAACTGAAGAAGAGAGAAAACTCGTCTCTGAGTTACTGCAACATCCTTATGCAACTGCAGAGGAATTGGGAGATGCTCTTCAAAAGAGCAAACGGACTATTGAGAACCAGTTTCGCACCATTTATGACAAAATGACAGCGTTCCTAGATGATGGTGAACATATCAAACGCAACAAACGCCAAGCACTTTTAACCTTGTTGAAGAATTAGGAGTAATTAAATGTCCAATCAACCTATATGCGTTATTTCAACGGTAGGGCAAAGTATATTTCGTAATCTGGATAAGCAGACTGAGAGCGATATTCGCGAATTTGCAAAACAAACATTGCCGCTAGATACGTTGAAAGGCATAGCAACGGCCAAACGTAACTTTGAGGGAGAAGCATTATACCATCGCGGTATCAACACTCTACAAGCTAATCTAGATGAGCAATGGTTGAGAGGTGCTTCGGCAGAATTGAATAGTCTCTTAAGGATTATAAGTGATACACCTAAAAACAATAATGATCAACTACATTTCTTAGCAACTGAAACACCAGATGGTGTATTAGCAGCACGCATTATCGCTGATTTTTGCCGTGAATATTTTAGCCGTGAGGTACAGGTATACGTTATTGAGGGTTTACAAGTCAAAGATGCTCAGCGCTTCCGCCGCCGCGGGCTGCCTTTATTAATCCAAACCGTCTACAAAATCCTCAAAGATGCTCCTGATGAAACCTTCCGACGTATTTTCAACCCTACTGGTGGTTTCAAGAGTGTCATTCCCTACTTCACAATTATTGGGATGTTGGAACAAAATGTAGAGATGCAATATATCTTTGAGCGCTCTGAAGAACTCATTCGTTTAGCCCAATTGCCTATTAATCTAGATTTCGAAAAGTTGGGCAACATAAAAGAAGCGCTGCGACGAATTGATAGCCAAGGCATGGTAGCAGAATCAGAATTACGCCAATTATTAAAGCTTGATGAAAGTGCTGATTTGTCGCAACACCAAATCTACACGCTCCTTGAGCGTGAGGAGATTGACGGTGAATATTATTATAGCCTAGGTGCGTTAGGCACTATCGCTCATCAACATTTCGGGAACACTACTGCAGAAGTCTGGCTCAGCAAGCAAGCAAAGAAAGCATTAGATGATGTCAAAGATGTTGATGTAAAGCGGGGATGGGAGAAAATCCTCAATGAGATTGGACGGGCAGAAAGTCGCGAGAAACACATGCATCGCGCTGGTTCATCTTTCCCAGTATATAAACTTGGCCACAGTAAAGCCCGCGCCTTTTTCGTTTATGAGGAAAAAGAGGATTATGTACTTATTCTCGAACTAGCCTATCATATCAATGAAACAGACTATAATGTGACGCCAACGCGCCGCGATGATTATGGCAAATTCGAACGCTGGACAGGATCAAACTCTTAACGGGGGTAAGCACTTCATGCATATTCTTAACTTTTCGCACCCACTCACCGAAGAACAACTCGCCCAATTAGAACAAATCATTGGGCAGAAACCATCAGAAGTCACTCATGTCGCAGTACAATTAGATGTAACTCAACCATTTGTTGAGCAAGTAGTGAGCATTATTGATAATTTGAACATCAGCGGTGAAAAGTGGCAGAGCACTTCCTGGTTGGTTGTTTTACCCTCTTTGAACTATATTGCCGCTATTTGCCTTGCAGAATTACATGGGCGTATGGGACATTTCCCAACAATTTTGCGTTTACGGCCTAAACCCGATAGTTTGATTACCAGCTATGAAATTGCTGAAGTGATCAATTTGGAG
>DAOTWU010000321.1:0-10803 GCA_034435735.1 Anaerolineae bacterium
ATCGGCCAGCATGGTCACTGGGCACATTTTGCTAGTTGATGGCGGCTGGACAGCACAGTAAAAATCAGGGGATAGCGTGGTAGCTATCCCCTTTGTTGTTATTCAGAAACGGCGTCTGTCTGTTCTGGTTCTAGTGTCATTTCGGGCGTGACTTCGGGTGTTGTTTCCGCATCATTCACCACTTCTGGCGTCACTTCGGGCACTTGCTCGCTGACACTGGTTTCCGCAGAAGGTAACGGGAACGGTGGGAATTTGACAATGCGCCCTGCTCCAGCATCAACAACATAGACAAAGCCATCATCATCAACCGCAATGCCCCCAACAGTGCGGAATTGATCGCCTGTTGGGTCACCCTCTAGAATGAGCTGACCGAACGCCCCTACGCAATTGCCATCCATATCAAGCACAAGTACGCGGCCACGATCGGGATCAGTCACGTAAAGGAGATTGCGAACAGCATCAATCGCCAGATAGGGGCGGTTGCCCTGCTCTTCATACCAGCCCCGTATATTATAGACCTGCAAAAATTCTCCTGAGGGGCTGAAGACAGATACACGACGATTCCAAGTATCGGCCACAAAGAGGCGGCCATCGGGATGAATGGCGAGACCAGCAGGCTCATCCAATTGCCCTAAGCCACTACCGCCTGAGCCGACATCGCGCAACCATGTGCCAGCAGGGTCATAAACCCGAACGCGCTTGTTGCCTGTATCGGACACATAAACATTGCCAAGGGCATCAATTTCAACATCGCGCGGCCCCCAGAAACCATCAACTGGCACGGTTTGCACTTGGAAGCCATCTTCACGGGGTTGCCCCCAAGCGGTGATGAACTCGCCATCTGGCGAAAGCACTTGAATACGGTAATTCCAAGTATCAGCTACATACAAGTTGCCATTTAGACCAACAGCAACACTATGTGGGCGCTCGAACATACCGCCGTTCACCATCGCCCCTAACCAGTTGCGATTCTCGTCAAAGACTGTGCCGCGCTGACCAAAGCTGCCGACGTATTGGCCATCGGTAGTAAATATGGATATGCGATAGTTGAATTCTTCCGCCACATAAACCAAACCATCATCAGAAAGCGTGAGGTCTAATGGGCGACTCAAGATTGTGGCGCTCTGGTCAAAGGTGACGATAGGTGTATGGGTTATGTGATTAGAGATACACAAACTTGGCTGAGTATCTTCCAATGGGTTCGCTATCGTGCCTTCGCCAACTCCATATTCCCAAATTTGGGCGGCCACATCCTTACGCACATAAAAGTGCATACGGTCTGAAACTGGCCAATTTTGCGGGTCAAAAGCATCTGCACCTTTACCAGTTGCAATGCCATAAGTTGTATAGTCTCGTGACCACCAAATATTAAAGATACCTTGACGAATCATCGCCGCAGAGGGGTTCTCTGGCGAAAAGTCAAAGGTGTTGAGGACGCGCTCTGGGGTTAGATAGAAGTAGTCCTGCATTGGCCACCATAAGCGCATATGGTCAAAACGGATATAACGGTCTTCGAGTATTGGCTCTACTTTACTGCGATTGCCATCGCCAACAACGACGACCACCGCATCCTGCAACTGTTGCAAGGTGGGATTTCCACCAACAAAAATGGCATTTTGGAAATCGCGGAAATACCAGCTATATGGCCATGAGACAAGATTGTCATATGCGAAACGCAAATCTGGGCCATCAGTTGTGCGGAAGCTAATTTCCTCAATTTGATTCAGCACTTGCTTAATTGCTGGCGCTGCATGTGCATAAACCAGGAACTCAGTGGCGTAATCATAATTGATGTAGGAGGCCATAAATGCCGAACGGAACGTTATAACAGAGAAAACGGCAAACACCGCCACCGCAACCATCTGACGCAAATGTGCCCAGCCTGTCTTTTCTACGAGGCCATAAATAATATAGGCGAGCAGCATCATCAACCCTAATGCCCCCAGCCACGTATATGTTGTGGCTAGCTGGTCTTGGCGAAGGCCGCTGAACGGCGGATTGCCTAATAGCAAGCTACCGATGACAAATCCCAACGCAATGAAAAAGAATGGCAACAAGATAAGCTGTAGCCAGCCTTTGTTAACAAACTTCGCCCAGTTGATGCGGTCAAAAATGCGACCAAAATACCAAGCGGTGAGCAAAATCATCGGTGTGGTGAGATGCGTACCAAGCCACGGCATCTTTTCGCCAGCGAGAGAATAGCCGACTAGGTTCAATATGGCCCACCACGCTATAAATAGCAAAAATGGCAGTTTCTCTAGCCGATTTCCCACCGGTTTAGCAAGAGGAACTATGGCATCATCTGCCGCATCATCACTAAAAAGCTCCTGGACAGCAGCTTCACGGCGTTGGTGGCTATGCTTGCGGAACTTCCAGAAGACACCTAGCCCGCCAAACATGGCCAGCACACTGCCAAGAATTGGCAAAAATTCGTACATCGGCATAATGATGAGCAAATAATAATATTGTGGCTGGCTACCGCGCCGCACGCCTTGCTGTTCTAGCCAATAGCCAAGGCTATAGACCATACCCGTCGCAAAACCGCGAACGTTGGTGAATACCGTTGTGAAGAAGAAGGCGAATATAAAGTAAAAGATACCCGCAGAAATAAGCCAGCGTCGCCAATTCCACAATAAGCCTAATACCACCGAGGTGATGGTTAAAGGTAACCAGACAAAGAAGCCAATATAGAATTGCCCCACCAGCAAAGGCGTTCCCACAGGAACGAGGTCATAAAGCACCTTTGGCAAACTTTCGGCAAAGGCAATATAGTCGCTGGACGGAATTTTCATCATCCAAGGCACTATGGCGGTAAGCCACGGCAAAATCAGCGTGGCAGTGAGAATGATGAAGTCAAATTCTGGGAATTGCTTTGCTAGAACATCCCACCAACCAGCGCGTTTCATGAAAAGACCAAAGCCAATTAACACAACACCCACCACCCATACTAGGGCAATTGGGGTGAAATTAATGGCGAGGGCGATATTGTTGACCGTTTCAGTGCCAGCATCCTGGCCAGGTACTGGTGGAGCAGAGGGTTCTTGCTGCAAGTTTTCAATATGGGAGAGTTGTTCCAGAATAATCAGGCCGGAACAGATAACCACCGCAATTAGCAAAACGATGATAATTTCCACCCATGGAATAGAAGTGAGGCGGTCTCGAAATGCCCATAAAAACGTCCCCACGCCAACCGTGACAACGGCCACAATTACGCCAAGAGACCAAACAATGAAGCTGCGAGCATCAATAGAACCAAACCATCCACCAGCAGTTGCAGCCGCCTCTTGAGCGCGTTCAAAGGGAATAATGTCGAGAACAACATAGAAGCCTAAAGCTGCCACACCACCGAGTGCAATGCCGATAATGAGAAAATAAAAAAGCGTTTTACCAGGAAGGTTAAAACGATATTGAATGAGGCGGCTTAGCCAGTAAAGCCCTAAAAATGAGCCGAAAATAGCAATATAGATAAAGGCCGTTTCTTTAGAGCCTAGATTGAGCACCGTTGCAGCAGCGAAGAGATAAAGCCAATAGGGTTTTCGTCGCCTATTCTCTGGCCCGTCGATATACATGAGAATGCTATAAAACATCACCATAGCATAAAAAATAGACGGGATATCATGACGAATATAGCGCCCGTAATATAGTAGCAATGGCGAAATAAGCATCATTAAGGAGGCCAGCATAGCACCACGCCGCCCTATCCACCGTCGGAATAAGAACGGAAAAAGTGTAAGAGCTATGCTGAGCACCGCTGGATAAATGCGTGATGAAAAGTCGCTATCACCAAAAAGAAAATAAGATAAAGCAGTCATATGGAACAACACCGGCCCGTGCATAAGGGGGGTATGTTCATAGTTGCCATCTTTATACAAGTTATAGGAATAACGGGTATGTAGACTTTCATCATGGCTCATGACGCGGTCACCCAGCCCATAAAAGCGGGTGAGCACTGCCAGCAAGAAAATCACTATATAAAATACTGTCTCCCAATTAATGGTATAAAGGCGGGAGAATAAACTATGAAGTGGGTTTGTGCGGCTATCAGTTGATACGGTCATATTCCTCAACTCTGTTAACGGCTAAAGTATCAGCGTGCTGAAGATACAATCCACGGTGCAGGAGTATTCTGTAAAGCTAGTGAAATAGACGCCGCATGCTCTGGCGTACTGGACATTGTGTAAAAAGCGACATTCACATAAGTGTGGGTGTGCGGTGGTTCTGGCGTCCCACGCCTTAGTGACACTTCTGGCGCTGGCTGAGAGGGTATATTGGGCGCAACATTGCGATTTGCCAGTGTCCACGGCAAAACCAGCACTAACAAAACCACAAGCAACATTAACCCATAACGCACCCGTCGTGGCTGAGTGCGCGGGGCGGGTGTTGTTTGTATATTCGTTTGTACCTGTGCCCAAATACGCTCTAATTGTGGCACAGCAGGCCGCCCCACACATTGCATGCGATGTTCTAATTCACGGGCAATATCAAGTTGGCGCATATATTCTGCGCGACAGGCAGGGTCTTCGGCAATGTAACGGGCAATGCGCCGCCGCGCGGCCTGAGAAAGCTCGCCGTTGATATAAGCCGTCATATGGACTTTGCAGTAGCGATACTTTAAGTTGAGCATCTTCCCCGTATAACCTTATCATCACCCCCACCCTAGTGGTGAGGCCCCCGGGCGATAACTGTAACCGCCAAAACCTCACCTAGCCCACTTGGAGTAGCTCTTCCAATAGACCGGGGCCAACATGTTGTAGGACACCCCGTAGCTTTTCATGGGCAAGACGAACACGACTTTCAGCGGTTTTTTGCGGACAGCCAATCACTTCGGCCATTTCACGATATGTGAGGCCATGGCCATAGCGCAGAACAATAGCCTCCCGCAGACGAGGCGAGAGCGCTTTAAGCGCCTTTTCAACAGCATCTTTAACATCACGCCGCGCCATTGCTGCTTCTGGCGTTTCGGAATTAGGCGCGGGAATATTCATTTGTAAAATCTGGCTGAAGTCTACCATAGGTAGCCGTTTGCGGCGATACATATTACGGCAACGGCTAACGGCAATGGTATATAACCAAGTTTTGAAAGATGCGAGTTTTGAATCAAAACGATGCAAGTTCTTGAAAGCGTAAACAAACGCTTCTTGCGTCACATCTTCCGCATCTTCTGCATTCAGTAGCAAACTATAGCATAAGCGATAGATGCCAGCAGCATACAAATCATAGAGTTCAGCGTAGCCCGTCTGATCTCCCGCTAAGGCACGGGCGATAATAGCATCTACTTCGTCACGTTCCGGTTGTCCGGTCATTGGCACTTACCTAGCGTTGCATCGGTTAAGACTACACGTTGCTTATACACCAAAATTTTTATATATCCTCATTACCGTTACAAAGCACATTCAACACTTATCATACACGTTAATGATTAGAAAAAAGTCAATAACCAGCAACGGCTAGGGACGTTCTGAAGGTGGTATGCCATTATAAACATCCTGCCGCAACCACAAAATCGCAGCACTACTCACTTGCGGCGCTGGTTCTGGTAAGGTTTGGCGCTGTAACCACCATGCAAAGAAGGTACTAGGACGAATAGTTCTTACATCCCAAAACCGCTCTAAAATAAAATCTTGCCCTACATATGCCCCACCCAAATCTGGCTCGGTAAAATTGGCAGGTAAGATAATAATCTGGTCACCGCGAACAGAGGCAATATCGGAAGCATATTTCACCCTGCTGAATTCGCGCAGTTCCCACATCAATAAACCATCAGGTTGAATAATGTCATTATCCACTAAAATCGTTAGCGGCAAGTTCTTAAAGCCGAATGAGTCACGCATTGTGAGGTCATGCAAGGTTTCTCGTAAATAACGCACTTCGGACGCGGCAGCAGTGACATGCCAAAACTCGCGCGGGTCATCAGCAAAAGTGACCGCAGCATTCCAGCCGCTACCTAGATTGGTGAGCAACATAAAAGCAAAAAAGCCCAAGCCTGCCCCTTGTACTGGCAAGCGATTACCCCAGATACTCCCTGTGAGAAAGAAGCCAATGATGATAAATAAAGGCACAATCCCCACCCAAATGAGGCTATAACGCAGGTTAATATAAGCAGGGCCGCCTAGTATTGAAAATACATCTACCTCTGAGGGAATTGTCATAAGCGCACGGGCGACAGTCTGTACATGAACGCTAAAAACCAGCAATAGCGATAAAGTAATCGCTGCTAACATCCAGCGCACCCAGCCATGATTTTGCCAAAAATTTTCTGGCTCTTGCAACCAATACAACAAGGGGGTACGCCCCTCAATAAATAATTCATCAACAGTGACTGATGCCAACCCTATGAGCGGCACAACCAGCCATAAAGCAGCATCAGCACCTGCGCCAGGATAAATGATAAATAGCAAAACGCCCACAACTACCCAGAAAAACAGAAAGCGCTCAGTATAGGTCATCTCTAAACGAGCAATTAGAATGACCACACCAATCAATGCTAATATCCACAGAAATGGCTCATAAAAAAGCGCGGCCATTAACGGAAATAGCGCAGGTGCACCCGTCCCAACTTGGCTAAAACGACTGAAGGCAGTGGTAACTGCTTCGCCAAGCATGGTGAAACCACTTGGGTAAATGAAAAATGCCGTTGCGCCAATAAATAATGTTAAGGCCAACGCGCTAATGAAATGCCACCAAGACCAGCTTTGGAAATGCTCCCGAACTTGTAGCAACAAATCATCGCCAGGCAAATCTAAACGTTCTGGCGCACTGAGAACACTGCGAAATAGTGCGAGAAGTGCAGCCAGCGCGAGAATTAGCGCCAGAGGTAAGCCATCTGGGCCGCTCAAAATAAGTGAAGCGAAAGCAATACCAGCAATCGATATATAAACGGGATGGGGCTGCTCATAAAAGCGCCACAATGCCCATAGCAACACCATAGCAGCTAATAACGCCCACACAGCGGGGCTGGCAAAACGCGCCGCGAGAAAATGTACAGGGGATATGGCCAACATCAAGCTGATGAAAAAAGTTCGCGATACACCTAATAACGAACGAAATAATAATGGCGATAAAACTAATCCAATGGAAGCAATAACTGTGAAGAGCCGAGCGCCTATTTCTGTGGCGTTTCCCAAAGTGAAAGCAACCACCTGCGACCAGAATATCAACGGGCTATCAGCCACTAAGGGCATCGGGCTATTTGCACCATGCAAATATTGCCAAGCGGCAAGCGCACGATGGGTCTCAGTAGAGGCAAGGGGGACAGTATCTAGCTCTGCAAAGCGCAAAATAAGCGCAAAGGCCACCAACAGGATATAGGCCACTGCTTCAATAGAAAGACGAAACATGGGACGAGATGACACTGTTGCTTGCTTTTCAATTGTTGCTTCCATCGGCCTATCCATTAAATATGTTGATTAAACTATTCTGTTATACCCCAAAATAGGTTAAACCCCTTAAGGTTCAATTTGCCACAGGGCATCTTCTACAACTTGATACACCCGACTGCTGCCAGCGTCGCAGACAACAGGGAAATTTTCAATAAACTTATCTTCGGCAAGTGGGCCATATTTGCTGCGCTCTGTTGCGCCGAAGAATATATAGTCCACGTCATACTTGCGCAGCAGCTCACTAATCAAAAGCCAATCGGTACTGCTATAAATGCGATCCACATCTTCTGGGCGTGAGCCAACAGTTTCTCCATAGGTAGGACCGCGCCACTGTGATTCGTGATTTGTCCAACCAATAACAATAGGAATACCTGTCAATGTGCCAACACGACCATACCACCATTTATAAGCAGAGCCATAGTCTTGAGCTTCAAGAACAACGGCATCATCATCTTTTACTAGCGCATCAAGGCATTGAATCGCTATCAATTCATCACCGCTGGCAATAGTTGTCGTACCATCCAACGACAAAACAGGTTGCTCTGCAGAACGGCGAAAAACACTCTGGTAATCGATAAAAACGCGATTATGGATGCTCAAAAGTGGGTATAGCAAAGCTAATACAGAAACGACCGCAACAACTCCACCAAAAGCGCCTTGCAAAACTACTGACGGGCGCGGTAGCGTTTTATCTGCCAGAAAACTATACACGGCATAAGCGGAGGCAACAGCAAACACGACCCATACTTGATAGTAAAACTTAAATATAGTGTTGATGCGCGTGCCGAAATTATCACGCAAATAGATAAATTCGGGGACTAATGATAGCATCAGGCCAACGCCAACAAGCAATAAGGCAAAGCCTGTAGCAGGCGGGTATGGAATATAGTCCGTCAAAGTGCGGCGCAACCAGCGGTCTGGTAGAGGTAAAATTCGGGCAAGTATAAGCACCACGCCACCGAGCAAAACGAATGTCGTTAAGCTATAAGAGACACGACGCTGAATAAGCGCTGGTAGCACACGTTCCCAACCACCATTGGATTCTAAGAAATAGCTCACATAGCTGCGCACATCACTTGAAACAGCGCCAATGAGTATAAAAATCGCCCACGCTGATATGAGAAGCGCCAACAATAAGCCTGTGAGAGCAAATGCTTGGCGAAGGTTAAAATTGCCACTTAAACGCCCGCGCCACATTTCAAGCAATAAATACGGGGCTAATATCAGCAAGAAAGGCCCAAACATGATGAAATATTGGCGGAAAAGCGTTGGGGTGGCGATGTTGGGCAATAAACCGCCAGCCTGTGAGCGGAAACCAATGATGAATGGCGAATAAGCAATCAGTGCAACGCCGCCAACAACAACAGCCAATTTGAAAAGCCCCACTAAATCCGCCCAATGTAGCCAGCGGTCAGGATTGCGTAAAATGCGGCGCAAGGCATCTGTACCTAATAAAACAGCGATATAAATGGGGCCATCCCATGTATTGAGGAAGACCAACCCGCCCAAGGCAACGCCATAGAAAGCTTGTTCGTAAAGCGTTGGCGGATGATAGCTCAGCAACAAATTGAGTGCCAAACCAAGCGCCAGAACAGCAAACGGCAAGGCCAATACATGAGGGTGTACATCAGCAAGCACAAAACTGAACATTGGGAACTCGTCAATAGGCTGTGCGCCTTGACTGAGCGTGCCATCAAGGTTGTAATCTGTTAGGACGCGGCTTGCTCGAAACCAGTCAATTTGGCTATCAATGATAAAACCTTCATAACGGGGCGTGTATTCCCCTTCAGCAAAGTTGGCACGGGCTTGCGTTCCCCAAAACTCAAGATATTCCTGTGGGACAGCGGCAGAGCGATAAGGGATTTCAATAAGCGCCATTTGGAAATTGCCGAAAAAGACGAGAAAGACCACAGCGGCTATCCCTGTAAGAACAGGAGCGACTGTGTAGCGTTGAAGCGGTGGAATAGGGATGCCGCCAAATTTGAATGCCCGTGAGCGAACCAAATTATAAACGAGGCCAAATGCGTTGAGGCCAGTCAACGCAAATAATAGAGCAATGGTCATATTAAAGCCGATTGTGCTGCGGATGCCACTCAACATAGACAGCATGGCCGACATAACATAGCCAAAGTAATAATAGCTGATAGCGTAACCCGACAGCCACGGGTCATTAGGCGGGAAGCTGCCGCTGCGTTGCACGGCGCTCATGAAAGCCAGTTCCATCGGCTTTTCAGTGCCAGTTAAAGCGGGTTGGGCAGCGCGATATAATGCCCATGAGAAAAGCAAAATGGCAAAAAGTAGCTCAGCGACGATAATGGCGGTGCGATTTTCTCGCCACCAAACACGCCAGTTTAATGGTTCGCCCAAGCGTAAGTAAGCCAGCAGACTAATGATGAGGACAGTAGCCCATGCAACAATAATGCTACCGCTAGAGTTGTTCAATAAGCCAATGCTGGCAGCAAACCAGAAGACAAATCCCACCAAAAGCAAGCCTATGGCACGAGCGAAAATATAGCCTTTATCTGGCAAACCATTTAATAAGCGGATGCACAATGGCCAAGCAGCAATGCCAGCAAGTGTGACAAGCAACCACCAGTTAAAAACAATCCAACCTTCTCGTGCCAGCCAATCCCAAATCACTGCGGCTCACCTTCTTGTTGATATGGATTCCACAAAGCGTCTTGATTTACCTCATAAATAATACCCACACCATCGGTATAAACCTGAGTGAGATAGCCCAATTCCACCATATGGGCAAATTTAGCAATGCCCTCTTCTGTACCTTGAATGCGCTCAAGTTCACTGACAATGATATAGCTTACATCGTAGTAGCGCAGGAAGCGCAACGCATAATCAATATCGGGTGATTTATAGAAAGCGATGATATTGGCTGCCCGCTGGTCTACTAGTTTATTGTGGTCTTGCAATGTGCGTTGCTGGCGCTGGTGGTGATTCCATCCTAGTACCGACGGCAGGCCAGTATAGATGTTAATGCGGCCATTCCACTGGTATTCACTGGCGCGGCTGCGGCCTTCAACAATGTAGGGTGTACCTTCAACATTATCCTGTAACCAGCGAATGATATTGTAATCGTGGATAAGCGAAATTTCTTGAGCCTGTTGAGTTTCGAAATTAAACTCGCGGTGCTTGGCTTCCCGCATGTATTCCATGCCATCTAGCACCATGCCAACCTGTGGCGCCATACGATCAAGAGCGCGGGCGCGGGTGGCCATGATGGGATATAGTCCAGCAAGGACAAAGAGCGTAGCGGCAAAGAGATACCACGCCGCACGCACACGGTTTTTCCAGTAAATTGAGTGTTGCAGTAACCATGCAAAGGCCGCACCACCAACAATACTGAACAATATCCACACTTGCATATAGAACTTAAACACGGTGTTTTGGCGACCAATATCGCCAGCAA
>DAOTWU010000322.1:0-7838 GCA_034435735.1 Anaerolineae bacterium
GAAAACTGGCATTGCTGGCTCTTCTATGGGCGGCCTCATTAGCCTGTGGGGGCTTTTCGCCCATAGCGATATTTTCGGTTTTGCGGGCATAATCAGCCCTGCGTTCTGGTTTGGCGAACGGGCTATTTACATCTATATAGAGAATGCCCCATATCATAAGGCACGTATTTGGATGGACGTAGGCACGCGCGAGGCTGAAGTTTGGAGCGAGGAAGAGGCCGCTATCCGCGCCAATTCCGAAATTTATGTGCAAGATGTGCGCCGTATGCGCGATGTGTTGCGCAACAAAGGCTATGACAAAACGCTACTCGCCTATTTAGAAGATGAAGGCGCTATTCATAACGAAGGCGCATGGGCGAAGCGTTTTCCTGATATGATGCGCTTTCTGTTAGGGGGAATCGATGGTCATTGTTGAACGAGCAACAGAAGATGATTTTGAAGGCGTGTTGGCCGTAGATTATGCCATTACACAGGATGAGAACCGCCAAAGTTTGCTGGTAGAAGCCATTCGTAACCGCGAGGTCATTGTCGCTAAAAAAGGACAAACGCGGGTTGGCTATGCCCATGTTGACCGTTCGTTATTGGGGCGGCTATGCCTGCGCTATATTGCAGTGCATCCAGAACATCGTGGCGAGGGTATCACCCGCCAACTGTTGGCATATATTCACAAAACACACCCAGATGAGCCGCTCTTTGCCGCTATCATTGAAAGCGACACCGAAGAGCAAACGTTAGTGCAAAAGCTAGGCTTTGAAGAAGTTGGGCATGTAGAGCGCTTTGGCCATAATGGAGAAACGACTAAACTCTACTACAAACGCCCATTTTCCATGACGAATAACCAATCAAATTAACATTCAATTCTCTATAGCGTGCTGGTACACTGAGACCATTCTGCTAAGCATGAAAAGTGTCATGGGTGTATTAGAGCATGACGCTATTCAAGACAAAACGCGAGGTAAACTCCATGAAAAACATTTGCGTTATCGGTGTCGGGTATGTCGGGCTAGTAACCGGTACATGCTTTGCCGATTTAGGCAATAATGTTACCGCGCTGGATATTAATGAGCAGCGCATCGAAAATCTGAAAAAGGGTATTTTGCCCATCTATGAGCCGGGACTGAAAGAGTTGGTAGAACGCAACGTGGCCGCTGGTCGCCTGCACTTCACCACCTCTTATAAAGAAGCCCTACGCGATACCGAGTTTGTGTTTATCTGCGTCGGCACACCATCCGGCGTTGATGGCGAGGCCGATTTGCAGTATGTGCGGGCAGCAGCAGAAGCCATTGCCCAACACATGGATCATCCGATGATTGTCATCAATAAGTCCACTGTGCCCGTTGGCACAGGCGATTGGGTATCGGATATTATCCGCAACACCCAACCCAAGCCGATTGACTTCGCCGTGGTGAGCTGCCCAGAATTCTTACGGGAAGGCTCGGCGGTACGGGATTTCATGAACCCAGACCGTACCGTACTCGGCTCTAGTGACCAGACAGCGGCGGAAGCCGTGGCACAGCTTTACTTGCCCTTGCGTGCGCCCATTGTCATGACTGATATTCGCACGGCAGAGATGATTAAATACGCCTCGAATGCCTTCCTCGCTACCCGTATTAGCTTCATCAACGAAATCAGCATTATCTGTGAAAAATTGGGGGCAGATGTTGAGGAAGTGGCCGAAGGTATGGGCTTTGATAAACGCATTGGCCACCACTTTTTGCGCGCTGGTGTGGGCTATGGCGGGAGTTGCTTCCCCAAAGATGTGCGCGCCCTAACCTATATGGCAGAAACACACGGAATGCACCCGCAATTGCTGCGCGCGGTGACGGAGATTAACAACTTCCAGCGTAAACACGTCGCATTGAAGTTGCGTGATTTATTGGGCGATTTACAGGGCAAAACAATCGCCATTTTGGGGTTGGCCTTCAAAGAGAATACAGATGATATACGGGAAAGCCCAGCGCTGGCCGTCGCCCAGATACTGCTGGAGCAAGGGGCGACAATTCGCGCTTATGACCCCGTCGCGATGGAAAACGCCGCCCGCGAAGTCCCCGAACTCATCTTGTGCCAATCCCCATATGAAACAGTTGAGGGGGCGGATGCTGTGGCCGTACTGACGCCATGGAACGAGTTCAAAAACCTTGATATGGTGCGCGTTCGTGATAGCATGAAAACCCCCATCATGGTCGATGGGCGCAATATGTATAATCCGTCTGAAATGCGCGAACTTGGCTTCCGCTATCGCGCGGTAGGGCGCGGGCGAAATGGAGATGGTGTCGATTTCAATGGCGAGTAAACTTCGCCTGTACCATCACGTCTGTATATAACTGAAAGCATATGAATGTAGGAAGGGCGTTGCATTGTGCTACGCCCTTATCACAATAAGAGCATAACGGAGTTCGATGGTGGATAACGTAACACGTACAACCTTAGCAAATGGGCTAACAGTCGTCTTGCGAGAAGTGCATAATGCCCCGGTAGCGAGTTCGTGGCTGCTTTACCACATTGGTAGCCGCAACGAACCCACTGGTAAAACGGGGATTTCTCACTGGGTTGAACATATGATGTTCAAAGGTACACAGGCTTTTCCGCAAGGGACACTTGATAAAGAGATAGACCGCAACGGCGGGCAGTGGAATGCTTTTACATCAATGGATTACACCATGTATTATGAGACATTGCCCGCCGACCGCATTGAATTAGCCCTGCGTGCCGAAGCAGACCGTATGGTCAATGCGCAATTTGACCCAGATGAGGTAGAGCGCGAACGCACGGTCATTATTTCTGAACGGCAAGATACGGAAAATGAGCCGCTGTTCTGGCTGCAAGAAGCCGTACGGGCCACGGCGTTTTTTGTACATGGTTACGGGCATGAAATCATCGGCGATATGGTAGATTTGCATACGATGACGCGCGATGATTTGTATGAACACTATCGCCGCCATTACACACCATCCAACGCCACACTGGTCGTTGTGGGCGATTTTGATACCCAAGATATGTTAGCACTGGTCGAAAAGCACTTCGCCCCGATTGTTTCCGAAGAAAAGCCTAACCTGTTCGTCCGCCCAGAACCGCCCCAACAGGGCGAACGGCGCGTGATTGTAGAGCGTCCGGGCGAGACAGCTTTCCTTGAACTCTCCCACCGCTCTCCCGCAGCTACTGAAGACGATTGGTTTGCATTACAAGTATTGGATAGCGCCTTATCAGGCCCCGGCGGTGGCATCAGCAACAAAACAAGCCGCCTCTACCAAGCATTGGTGAAAAGCGAAATCGCCGTATCAGTGACAGGGCAATTATTGGCCACCATTGACCCCTATCTATATTCCATCATCGCGGTTCTGCGTGATGGGCGCACGCCACAAGAGGCCGAAGCGATTATCGTGCAGGAAATAGAGAAACTTTGTGATGAGGGCATCACCGAGCAGGAGCTAATACGCGCTAAAAAGCAGGCGCGGGCGGGCTTTGCCTATAGCACCGAAAGCATGACCAGTCAGGCATATTGGTTAGCGCGGTCATACAGCTTGGGCGACCCTGATTGGTTTACGCGGTATACAGAGCGCTTGCAACAAGTAACACTAGAAGATGTTCGAGAGGTGGCGCGGCGTTACCTGCGGCCACAATCACGCACAGTTGGCTGGCTAATTCCTACAGGGGCGGAGGCGTAAAGATGAACCAACACAGAAGCTTTTCCTTACCCGGACCCGATAACATCACACGGGTAGAACTAGATAACGGCATTACCGTATTGGTCTATGAAAATCATTCGGCGCAGTCGGTAGTGGTTGGCGGCTCGCTCAATGTGGGGAGCATTTTTGAAACGCCCGAACAAAGTGGTCTAGCATCACTAACCGCCAATGCGCTTATGCGAGGCACACAGCAACGCAATTTTGAAACACTTTTTGCGACATTGGAAGACATTGGCGCAGACTTGGACTTCAGTGGGCGCACCCATAAAACAGGCTTCAGCGGCAAATCGCTAGCGGAAGACTTCCCCATTTTGCTCGATGTTCTGGCGGATGCACTTCGTCGCCCAACCTTCCCAACTGAAGAGGTCGAACGCTTAAAAGGGGAAGCGCTAACATGGCTACAATATAGCTTCCATCATGATACCCGCTACCGAGCGGCCAAAGCTTTCCGAGAAGCGTTATATCCCACCAATCACCCCTATCACTATAGCGCCTTTGGCGAAATGGAAACATTAGGCGCGTTACAGGCGCAAGATTTAGCGGCATTCCACGCCCAACATTATGGCCCGCAAGGGATGATTTTGGTTGTTGTGGGAAATGTGGAAGCAGCGCAAGCGTTAGATGTTATTCGGGATAAACTGGGCGATTGGCAAAACCCACAACAGCCCGTCCAGCCAACTTTGCCAGCTGTCGCAACACCGCAAAAACCCACCTACACCAGTGTAGCGATGCCCGGCAAATCGCAGGCAGATATTATCTTAGGCGTGCTTGGACCAGAACGGAAAAGCGCGGACTTTGTCGCCGCATCCTTGCTCAATAGCATTCTAGGCCAATTCGGGATGATGGGGCGTATTGGCGCAGTCATTCGTGAAGAGCACGGTATGGCTTATTATGCCTATAGTCGCATAGAGGGCGGTTATGGCCCTGGTGCATGGAAGGTCATCGCTGGTGTAGCGCCACAAAATGTGGAGACAGCGATTGAACTGGCCAAAGACGAAATCCGCCGCATTACAGAGGAAATGGTGAGCGAAGAAGACCTCGCCGATAACCAATCCTATTTCACTGGCCACTTGCCCCTGCAATTAGAGAGTAACGAAGGTATTGCTACACGCCTTTTACTCATGGAAAGCTATGATTTAGGGCTGGATTATCTCATCAATTACCACGACATGATTTACAGCATCACCCGCGAGGATTTGCTAGAGGTGGCGCGCCGTTATTGGGGTGGCGAAGGGTATGTCGTGGCAATCGCTGGCCCGAATGGGCATGATGGCTGATAAAACCACTGGTAAATGGCATCATCACAAAAACAGAGTAATGATGTTACAATACTCATTACTGATGGAGGAAATGGAGGAGATAATGCGTTCCAGCTTTAAGTTACTTTTGTTGATGGTGCTACTCATTCCTTTTAGCAGTGTATTAGCTCAAGATAGTCCCCCAGCGGAAGCCACTGAAGAACCTGCAATTTACCGAGAAGAAGGCCCAGATGCGGCACAAGTTGAACTCGTTGAGGTGGCCAGCGGCTTTCAGCGCCCGCTATTCATCACCCACGCTGGCGACGGCAGCGGACGGTTATTTGTTGTTGAGCAAGGTGGGAAAATTTGGATATTGAGTGCTGACGGAGTGCGCTTGCCAACACCATTTTTAGACATTGGTGGGCAATTATCATCGGATGTTCACAGTGGTGGCTATACCGAACGCGGCTTATTGGGGCTGGCGTTTCACCCTAACTTCGCCGAAAACGGGCAGTTTTTCATCAATTACACGAATGTCAGCGGAGCAACAATCGTCTCGCGCTATCAAGTATCTATGGATGACCCGAACTTAGCCGACCCGAACAGTGAAGAGATACTCATGGTCATTCAACAGCCGTTTGCCAATCACAATGGCGGGCATATGGCTTTTGGGCCAGATGGCTATCTATATATCGCTGTTGGCGATGGTGGCTCGGCAAATGACCCGCAAGGACATGGGCAGAACCTGCGCACCTTGCTAGGCACAATTCTACGGATTGATGTCGATAATACGGGCGATGGGCGTTATGGCATTCCAGAAGATAACCCGTTTGTCACTGACGACATGGCGTTAGACGAAATATGGGCATATGGGCTGCGCAATCCGTGGCGCTTCAGTTTTGACAGTGTCACGGGTGATATGTATATTGCCGATGTTGGGCAAGACCGCTACGAAGAAGTGAACTTCCAACCCGCAGGCGAAGGCGGCTATAACTATGGCTGGAATTCGTTTGAAGGTGCTCACGGCTTCGCGGTTTCTACGCCACCATCCAATATGGTGTGGCCAATTGCAGAATACAACCACGACATGGGCTGCTCAATTACTGGCGGTTATGTCTATCGTGGGCAACGCCTGCCAGATTTAGAGGGCGTGTATTTTTATAGCGATTGGTGCTCTGGCATCATCTGGGCAGCTTATCGCAATTTGGATGGCGAATGGAAAAACCAACTCTTCATGCGTAGCGGGCAACAAGTGGCGTCATTTGGCCAAGATGAAAATGGCGAGCTTTACATTGTCGCCTACAACGGCACAATTTTGCGTTTTGAACCTGCACAATAGCTAACACTATCGGGTAGGGGGCAAGTGCTGGTAGCTCCCTACCTTTTACATAAATCCCCCACGCCTTAACAGCTTCTCATCATCTTTTCACCAAGTCCGTTTGGGGCTATTTTGTTTTTCCTGTATACTGAAATAACAGTGCAAGCGGCACATACTGAATTAGTAAGTAAAAGCTTATATCTCTATACATAACATATCCTTTGGAGTGAAGGTGCGGGGAAGTATGCTGAGGAATTGGCAACAACAACTAGAAAACGATGATATGGCATGGTTTGCAGCTTGTGCAGACCAAGTTTATGAGGATATTGAACTGTCCTTAAAGCATGACCAGCGCAACCAACAACGCCGTGCCTTGCAATTTCTGGTGGATTTGAAAGATTACATTGCAAGCTATCAGAGCAGTGAAAAATGGCAAAAACTCCTCTATGAAGCGCTGGATGTAGCCCACCAGATAAAAGCATGGGAAATCGGCCTCGGCATTTGGGATATTATTGAGAGCATCATGCTACAGCAGGCGCAACAACCAATAGAAGCACTAGATATTATTCAAGAGACGCTTCAACATGGTTGCTATCCCGATTTGGTGCGCGCTACATACAAGGCGCTTATTGACCTGATTAAAGACCCCACGCGCGAGTGGGATATGCATTCGCTGGAATATGCAGTCCAGCTAGCCAGCCAACTCAATAAACTGACCGGAGTCAACCCAACGAACTACGCTGAACTCAACCTGGCGGCGGCGGTACGTTGTACTTATTTACTCCAAACCCAACAAGCGAATAAATTCAGCAGTACCGCATTTGGATTATTGGAAAAAGAGGGGGACTATCTCACTTATGGTAAAGCTGCCATTACACTCGCTGTTGCATACCGACTAGAAGGCGATTTTGAACAGAGTGAGTTGTTAATTGACCGGGCAGGGCAAGCCTTTGCCCATACTGACGAGCCTCACCAATATACACTTATATTGCATGAGCAAGCAGCGGTTTTATTTTCCAAAGGCGATTATGAAGGGGCACTACAGTTTCTAGCTAAAGCAGAAGAAGAATTGCAACAAACGCCCAATTTCAAATATAAGTGGTGGCATCAAGCAGGTATCTGCCAAACTAAGGCCATGACACTCATTGAAATGGGTGATTATGAGACCGCTATTCCTTATCTACAAAAAGCAGCCAACATTTGGCAAGAGCATGATAATCTGATTGAACTAGCCAACATTTTCAACTCATGGGGTGAGCTGGAGTTTCGACGCGGGAATAAAGACCAGGCAGAAGCACATTGGCGACAAGCAAAAAAGGTCTTAAGTGCTCCAAACTCGCCAAAACAATATGAACTTTTATCCCTAATTGAAGAAAATTTAGCACGGGTATAAAAACAAAAGGCCTGTGGGGCAGGCCTCTCGTTTAACTAAGAACATTTGCTTAATTCTCATCGGGTGGGAAAACTGGAGGAATAAATTGACCAGGCATTGTTAACTCCTTTGAGACTGTGAATTTCGACATTCACAGCATCTCAAAATGCCGCCCGGTCTCCGCCCCATTTCGGACATGAAACGGACACAAAACGGACAACTTC
>DAOTWU010000323.1:0-14001 GCA_034435735.1 Anaerolineae bacterium
GCCATGACTTTTAGCGCGGTACAATATGGTGCTCTCTACAACGCGCTTCATAACGCTCTGTTGCTCCAACCAGTATGATCGGGTCATCATACCGCGCTGGCTCACCATTCACTAGCCGTTGTGTCCTACAGGCTGGCTCGCCACAAACAACGCATATCGCCCGTAACTTCGTGACTTCCTCGGCAATGCTCATTAAATGAGGCATCGGGCCAAATGGCTCGCCCCGAAAATCCATGTCCAAACCAGCCAGAATGACGCGTAACCCCTGATCGGCGAAATCTTCAGCTAGTTGCACTATATCATTATCAAAAAATTGTGCTTCATCTATCGCCACAACTGTTGTGCCTGCTTCTACCCGGTCACGAATATCTTGCGCAGATTGCACAGGAATGGCGTCTATACCTTGCCCGCTATGGCTTGTCACCTGTTCTTGATGATAGCGCGCATCTAAGTCATGCTTGAAGACTTGCACATATTGCTGTGCGATAATAGCCCGCCGAACTCGCCGAATTAACTCTTCTGTTTTTCCACAAAACATGCTTCCACAAATAACTTCTATTGTTCCATAATGATGTTTCATAAGACGAAGAAACCCTTGTCTAACCTGTGCCCGTAAATACAAAGGCAGCCTGTTGAGCAACAAGGCTGCCTTATGAATTCGCTATGTGTTTGTGTTAGGCTTCGGGTAATTGGTAACCACGCGCCTTGAGTTGCTTCTTCAAATCCGCCAGCACCTTACGACCAATGCCAGGGAATTCAAGGATGCTATCATCACCACCTTCGCTCAGGCGGTCGAGCAAATCTTGCACGACATTGATACCATTTTCGGCCAGAATATTGGTATAACGCTTGCTCAACCCCAGTTCTTCCAATGGTAAATCTAGCGGTGTTTGAGCAGCTTTGCGTGCTTCTGCTTCTGCGCGTATCTCGTCGCGTTTCTTCAGGCGTTTCATGAAGATGTCGACACGGCCTTCAGTATCAACGATACGCTGCTCACCTGTGAAGAATGGATGGCAGGCAGAGCAAATATCTGTCCGTAATTCAGGCACAGTCGCGCCAGTTGTCCAGGTATTCCCACAGGCACAAATTACTTTGGCCTCAGGATACCATTGCGGATGAATTTCTTGTTTCATAGGTGTTTTATCTCCTCAAACAACACCCTTCACGGCCTTCTATAAGAAGGTAGCGTGAGGTCTCGTTGTCAGTTATGAGTGATTTGGCGCTTCTGGATAAACGCTAATGCGTTGTTGGCCTTTACGCCCGCGCATCCGCTCAAATACCACATACCCTTCGCTAGTTGCAAATAGTGTATGGTCTTTGCCGATGCCAACATTGATACCTGGGTGGAACTTCGTACCACGCTGGCGCACAATGATATTGCCAGGGATAACATATTCGCCGCCAAAGCGCTTCACGCCTAGCCGCTTGGAATTGCTATCCCGTCCATTTTTACTTGAGCCGCCGCCCTTTTTATGTGCCATAATTCAACCCTCTTCCTTGCCTAGACCTTTATTTCATCCACGCGGATACGGGTGCGATACTGCCGGTGACCCTGTTTACGGCGATAATTTGTACGTTGGCGATATTTGTATACGATGATTTTCTTATCGCGAAATTGCTCAACAACGGTCGCTTTTACTACAGCGCCTTCTACTGTAGGCTGACCAATTGTCACATTATCACCGTCGTGTACCAGCAGCACTTCGTTAATTTCGAAGCTTTCGTTCTCTTCATAAGGCAACCGCTCAACATCAATGGTTTTACCGACTTCGGCGCGGTATTGACGGCCACCTGTACGAATAATTGCGTACATACTCACTCCAATCTTCTCTTATCACCGCTGCCTGCTTAAGGGCACACGGGGAAAATTGGCTTTATGCCAATGCGTAACAAAGACCCCAACAAATGTGGGGCAGGTGCGTATTATAGCTGTTGCTGCCGCTTCACGTCAACGACGAAAAAACGTTTTTTTCTTGATTTACCGGATGAACATGGCATCGCCTAATGAGTAAAAGCGATACCCCTCTTGTTTGGCAATTTCGTATGCCTGTAATACATGCTCTCGCCCCGCAAATGCGCTAATCATCATTAGCAATGTAGACTTGGGCAGGTGGAAATTAGTAATCATTGCATCGACAACCCGCCACTTATAACCGGGATAAATGAAAAGTTGCGTATCTGCTGCAAAAGCTGTCACAGGCCGCCACGGGCAAAAATCTGCCACTTCTTCCGGTCTTTCTGGTGACCCACCTGCGCTCAAAATGCCTGCTGTTTCCAGTGTTCGGGCGCTAGTTGTGCCAACTGCGATAATTCTTTTACCAGCCAGTTTTGCTTCATTGATGATTTGCGCGTTTTCCGGCGTTAACTCGGCAAACTCGCTATGGATTTTGTGCTCTCGTACATTTTCCACACGTACAGGCTGGAATGTATCAAGCCCAATGTGCAGTGTACAGTACGCTAATTTCACCCCTTTTTCTCGCAGGGCAATGAGTAATTCTGGTGTGAAATGCAAGCCTGCTGTTGGGGCTGCTGCCGAGCCTTCATGGCGACTATACACGGTTTGGTAACGCTCCCCATCATCTAGGCGATGGTGAATATAAGGCGGTAAGGGCATTTCGCCTAATTGTGCCAATAGGTTATTGACTGGTTCACTAAATGCAATGATTCGCTCTGCGCCGTCCATAACCTCAATCACTTCGGCGGTAACGCTGCTGTTGGGGAAGGCGATAATTGTTCCTTGCCGAATACGCTTCCCACCAACAAGTACCCGCCAGCGCAAATCATCTAACTGGCGCAATAATAGAACTTCTACAGCGCCACCGCTTTCCGCCTTTACACCTTGTAAACGCGCCGGAATAACCCGCGTATTATTCAAAACCAGTACATCTCCCGCATCTAGCAGGTGAGCAATATCGCGGAAAATGTGATGTTCAATGTCGCCAGTCTCCCGATTGAGAACCATTAATCGAGAAGCGTCACGTGGTTCAACTGGCTCTTGAGCAATAAAATGCTCTGGTAATTCATAGTCAAAATCACTGACTTTCATTTACAACTCCATATTCACCCGTTAAAGAGACAGATGTATTGACGTTATATCAACGTTGTGTCTTACAATGAGAATATGTGGCTTAAAATAGGCTGGGCTGTTGCGGCTCATCATCATCCCCATCATAAGGGATGCCGAGATGCTCGTAAGCGAGATGCGTTGCAATGCGCCCGCGCGGTGTGCGCTGTAAAAAGCCTAATTGCAATAGATATGGCTCATACACGTCCATGATGGTTGCGCTATCTTCACTAATAGCTGCGCCAATTGTATCTAACCCAACGGGGCCACCATTGAACTTCTCAATAATCGTCGATAGTAACCGCCGATCATTATCATCCAGCCCTAAATGATCAATGTCCATCAATGCCAAGCACTCACCTGCAACAGGGCCTGTTATCACGCCCTCAGCACGAGTTTGCGCATAATCCCGCACACGGCGCAACAATCGTAGCCCAACACGTGGTGTTCCACGCGCCCGCCGCGCAATTTCTGCTGTGCCCTCCGGGGTAATTTCTACCTTTAGTAATTTGGCTGCGCGTTTGATGATTTGTTCCATTGCTTGCTGGTCATAAAAATCCAGGCGAAAACGCGCGCCAAATCGGTCTCGTAATGGCCCTGCCAGCAGGGATAGCCGTGTTGTAGCGCCAATGACCGTAAAACGGGGTAAATTTAACCGCACATTTTTGGCGGCTGGCCCCTTCCCAATCACAATATCAAGCGCAAAATCTTCCATAGCAGGGTAGAGGATTTCCTCAACAGCCCGTCCCAAGCGATGCACCTCATCAATAAATAAGATGTCACCCTTTTTCATATGGGTTAAAATTGCGGCTAAATCTCCAGCGCGCTCAATCGATGGCCCCGCAGTAATATGAATATTTGCGCCCATTTCATTGGCGATAACATGCGCTAATGATGTTTTCCCCAAGCCGGGCGGGCCATAAAACAAAATATGGTCAATGGGTTCTTCGCGTGCTTTTGCAGCTTCTATGATAATTTGCAACTGCTCCCGTACACGGTCTTGACCCACCATCTCAGTTAAATTGCGGGGGCGTAAAGCGATATTGGCGCGATCATCACGCCGCTCATTGCCGCCGACCATCCGACGGTCTTCTGGCATAGTTGCGCTCCGGATTGTTAACTAATCGAAAATTGGCTAGCACGAAGCCTTTATTTGCTTAAATGTTCTATTCATTAAGTATACAAGAGGGTAGTTTGTCTGCAACGGTTGCTTTACAATTCAGATGCTTAGGAAAACCAACTTGGAGTTTGCCACATGGCCAATCTACATGTTTCTCAACATCCCCTTGTTAAACATAAACTCACCACGCTGCGTGATATGGATACTGACCATCGGGCTTTCCGTGAGCTGGTGAGAGAGCTTGCTCTGCTCCTGTGTTACGAAGCGACACAAGACCTTCCGCTTTCCGAGCGTATTGTGAAAACACCAATGGGCGAGGCACATGGCTATAAAGCCCAAGAGACAATCGGCCTAGTCCCTATTTTACGCGCCGGGTTAGGGCTAGTAGAAGGCATCATGGAATTATTGCCACATGTACAAGTTTGGCATCTCGGTTTATATCGCGATGAACACACGCTTCGCCCCGTAGAATACTATAATAAATTGCCAGCAGAACCCACTGTCCAGCTTTGCCTCGTTCTTGACCCGATGCTAGCAACGGGCGGTTCTGCTGTAGCTGCCATCGATGTTTTGAAGCAATGGGGTGTTAAGCGCATTAAATATATCGGCCTTATCGGTGCGCCAGAAGGCGTTGAAAATCTCTCCAAGCACCATCCAGATGTGCCCATTCATCTAGGCGAACTCGATGAAGGCCTGAACGATGTTGGCTTTATCGTGCCCGGCCTTGGTGATGCTGGCGACCGTATGTTTGGTACGTAGAACACACACACACATGAGTGAAGTCATCGCATTTATTCTGGTTTTCTCGCTTGCTTTAAGCGTTTCCATGGCGTTGATACCGCCTGCCATTTGGCTGAGTCATCGCTTCAATATTGTGTCGCGCCCCGGCGGTCGTCGTCACGAAGCACGCCCTTTACCTCGTTTAGGCGGTGTGGCTATTTATGGCGGGTTTACTGTCGCTGTGATTGCCGCCCAATTTTTACCTATCCCCCGTATGGACCCGTATGAAAGCATCCGCCTCATTGGCTTGTTGCTTGGTGGGTTGGTGATTTTCGTTGTTGGCCTTCTCGACGACATTTTTGACTTCAGCGCGCTTCCTCAAGGGATTGGGCAGATTATCGCAGCGGCTATTGCTGTGGCATTCCAAATTTTCATTGAATTTTTCAATAATCCCATCACAGGCCAGCAAACTGACCCGTGGCCGCATATCGTGACTGTGACGCTTAGTCTATTTTGGCTTGGCCTGATGATGAATACAGTCAATTTTCTAGATGGGCTGGATGGACTGGCAGCAGGTGTCGCATTTATTGCTGGTACTATGCTCTTTATCCATAGTGCTTTTAGATTGGCCGTGCCTCAAATTAGCGTATCGCTACTACCCTTAGCTCTTATGGGGGCATGCTTAGGCTTCTTGCTCTATAACTTTCACCCATCGCAAATCATTATGGGCGGAGGTGCGCATTTTCTCGGCTTTACATTAGGAGCATTGAGCATCATTGGCGGCGCAAAAATGGCCACTATTTTACTTGTTATGGGGTTGCCATTGATGGATTTGCTTTGGCAAGTGATTAACCGTCTGCGTAAAGGGCGTAACCCTATGGTAGGGGATAGGGGGCACGTTCACTTTCGCCTGTTAGATTTGGGTGTTTTGAGTCAGCGCCAGATTGTATTAGGCTATTATGCCTTTTGCGCCTTCTTTGGCGTGCTCACGCTTTTACTCGATAGCCAATTCTTCAAATTCATGGCTTTCGGCGTGATGCTCATATTGATTTTCAGTGGGTTTTTACTGCTGGCACGGTTAAATAGCCGCGAAACTTTACAACCTGAAGCGAAAAAGTAGATTAGTCCTTTTCGGCTTCTTCCTCTTCTTCTGGTTTTGTAGGTGCACCGAATGCAGGTGTTTTCCCGCTTGCTATCCCGCCGCCCAATAATGATGGGCGGCTACGTTGCTCTAACAACCCCTCTTGATTGCCCTGTGTTTCGTCACCGTCTGCCGCCAGTTTTTCTACATGTGGGCGTCTATCTAATGTTGGGCGTGCACTACTAGTGTGCCCAGACCCAATGATAGCCGTTGGGGGCGTGGTCACGCTTTCTTTGTTTGGCCCTTCAGGGATAGGTAATGGCAGTTTATAGATAGATGGCGGCCCAGTGTCTCGCTGTGCCCGCGCTGTTCGCCTCTGTTGCGCCCGCTTTCGCTCCTGCTCTCGCATTTGCAATAGCTCTTCCCGCGTCATGGTTATCATCTTCCCTTTGCGGAAAGTGGCGCTATGGCCAGTAATATGCTCAATAACCGCTTCAATGAAGCCCAGCACCAACGTTGTGAAGAGGTTAATGCTTATCATCAACAGCAAAATGTTGGCAATTGTCCCCAGCGTTTCCTGTATCGGAGATGCAATTGCCGCGAAGATTTGCCCACCAATCCCCAGTACAAGCAACACAATGAGGATAACCCCCGCCATGCCAGCGATTCGTTTCCAACCGCTGAGCTGCGACGGGTTAGAAGGTATCATCGTATTAATGATAGTGAATGCTATATAAAACCATAGCCAAAAATCTGGTGCCGAGATGAGGAATTGTATCCCCCGACTCACGTCATCAAGGTCACCCGTGCTCATAATGGACAAGGCTTCGTTGATGCGAAAAATGTTGTTAGCGATGATGGAAACAACAGCGAGACCAACAATTATCGGTGCAGAGTTGATGATAGCGGTTTTTATTGGGCCAGCACGCCGCGAAATTTGGACAAAATTTAAGCGCAACTCCCCGATTTCCTGTTGCTCAGGCCATTCTATTGCGCGTTCTGCCCGAACGTCGAGCACTCCAGCGGTCAACCATACGACCACTTCATGCAATACGACGCCGGGCAGAAAGAACGTGTAATATAAGATGGTTGTCGTCTGGAAATTCTTGGTTAGCAACCAGCCAACCTTAAAAATATGCTGGTGTAACCAGCGTTCAATTTGCCGAAATATCCAGAATAAGCCTACGATAACCAGTAGGTCGCTGAGGAATTCCAGCCCTTCCAGATTTACAACCCTTTCGCTTTTGCCGCTATGGCAACTAATTCAGTGAAGTCATCTACTTTAAGCGATGCGCCGCCAACTAATGCCCCATCAATGTCGGGCTGAGACATATATTCTTGCATATTGGCGGGCTTCACACTACCACCATATTGTATCCGCACTTGTTGGGCGATACTATCACCATATAACTCAGCCAGTGTGCCGCGAATAGTTCCGCCAATGACGCGCTGAGCAATTTCGCCACTTGCGTTTTTACCTGTGCCAATCGCCCAAATGGGTTCATAGGCGATGACAACATTCGGCATATTGGCCGCGTCCACACCTTCTAATGCTGCCCGCACTTGCCCGCTAACGAAACTCTCTGTCTCGCCAGCTTCGTTTTGCTCTAAACTTTCGCCGACAGCGATAATCGGTTTTAGGCCATAAGCCAGCGCTGCTTTGACTTTTTTGTTGACCGTTTCGTCGGTTTCATTGAGATAGGCACGGCATTCACTATGCCCGATGATGACATACTCAACCAATCCTTGCAACATTGCGGGCGAGATTTGGGATGTAAATGCGCCTTGTGCTTCCCAGTGCATCCATTGTGCACCGACTTTTACCTCTGTGCCGCGCAACGCTTCTGCTACACCGCCCAGCGCGATGAATGTTGGGCAAACAACGCGCTCAACGCTTGTATATGGTGCTAACTTTGGTGCTAGTTCCCGAACAAATTCAACCGACTCTGTCAGTGTTTTGTGCATTTTCCAGTTGCCGGCAATGATAGGTGTTCGCATGTTAATTATTCCCCTGTTGATTCAATGAGTTCCGTCGCACGTACTCGCACCCACTCAGGTGCGCTTTCATCTTCTGTGAGTTGATTTAAGATAGTCAAACCCTCTTCTGCATTATCTGTATGCAATGCTAGCTCGCCATTCAATAGTTGTATAACAGCCTCATCTAGCGCTTCATCCGCCATAATACGCCGCAAAGTGCGCTCTGCAGAGAGGTTTCGCCCTCGCATAATAGCTGCCCGCACTGCCGCTACACGTAAGACTGGTGAATTGCTAATTTCGCGCCCATCTATCACTTCATCAGTGCCGATAACTGCACTGATTATACCGCCGATGACCTCCATGCTTTCTATATCGTCAGCATGGTCATAAGCATAAGCCAATGTTTCATCCTCAATCTCGGCGGAGAGTTTGTCTTGCTCTTTGGCGATTGTATGGGTGATGGTGTAATACGCTAGCGCATCAGCCACCTGCCCATTTTCATCGGCTAATCTTGCCGCTGTTCCTGCAAAGAGAATCTCTTCACCTGCTGCAAGAATGCCTCCCTCTCGCAATGCCGCACGTGCCGCGTTTTTTGCTGCGTCACCGCCGCGTTCCCAATACGCATTCGCTAATGCTAGATAGGGGACAGGTTCGTCAGGATAATCATTGACTAATGCCCGCGCTTCCTGAACTGAAAGCTGTGGTATATTGTCATAACTGAAGTCAACATCACTGGGCGGCTCATCGATAGGCGGCTCAGCAGCTGGCCCGTCAGTAATTGGTGGTTGTCTCGCCGCATCCAACTCTTCTAACCGGTTAAAGTTCTCCAGTGCGCCAACCACCACCACCATGCTCAAGACACATAAGGTTAGGAAGAGAACCACCCCGCCCAACAACCACTTTCTACCATGTTTGTATGGCAGGTATTCGAGCTGTGTTTGCATGGGGATAGGTGTAGCATAGGCCGCTGGTATGGGTGATGGGGTAGGTGTACGGTAGCCAGCTTCAATTTCTTTATTGGTCTCTTCTCGTAGTTTGGCCAACGAAATTTCAGCCGCACGCACACGGTCAATGTCCAACTCAGTTAAATTCGAAGTCTCAACGGCTTTTTTGAAGGCCTGCATTAAAGCATTGGCGCTTTCAAAACGGTCTTTAGGAGATTTCGCCAGTGCCTTTAACAAAACAGTTTCCACTGCTTCGGGGATGTTCGGATTAACACGAGTAGGTAGCGGGAGGGGGGTATAAATATGGTCGTGAATGATGGCATATGGCGTATCTGCACTGAACGGTACGCGCCCAACAACCAACTCATAAAGCACAATGCCAAATGAGTAAATATCAGTGCGCCCGTCCAGGTTTTGCTCACCACGTGCTTGCTCTGGGGAAATATAGTGAGGTGTTCCCAATAGCATATCTTGGCTTAACGTCGATTCTCCAGCTTGTGCAATGCGCGCCAGCCCAAAATCCGTTAAGTAAGGCGTGCCATCATCAGCAATCATAATGTTAGAGGGTTTTATATCACGGTGAAGCACACCTTGCTTATGAGCATAATTCAAGGCATCTGCCACCGCAGTCATGATGCGCAAAATCTCTTCTAACGGCAATGGCCCGTTTTTGAGAAAATGCTTCAGCGTTTTTCCCTCAATATACTTCATGACCAGATATGGTTGCCCTTCATAGCGGTCGTAGCCATATACTGGCACGATATGAGGGTGTTCTAGCCGGGCGACAATTTTCGCTTCGCGCTCAAAGCGTGCAATAAAGGCGTCATCTTCTTGAAAAGCCTCATGCATCACTTTAATGGCGACATAGCGGTCTAGTTGTGGGTGATAAGCCTTATATACTGTCGCCATTCCGCCTTGCCCTAATTGGCCAATAATGCGGTATGGTCCAACGTTTTCACCTGCCTGCCATGCCATAGTCACATGCTCCGGTATGGGTTACACCTATCAGAGTGATTATAGTGCACGCCTATTGACCTACACAATCAAAAAGTGTAAAGGGGGCGTAAATTCTATGTAATCGCTCTGTTAGGCCACATAATCACTCTTTGTCGCCCGGCTTATCGGTCATTTATCTGCTAATGCAGCTAATCCCGGCAAAGTTTTGCCTTCAAGTAGCTCTAAACTAGCGCCTCCACCGGTAGAAATATGGGTGATTTTGTCAGCTAAACCAGCTTCTGCAACGGCTGCCGCGCTATCACCACCACCGATAATACTTACTGCGCCTTGCTCAGTCGCATCTGCCAGCGCTTGGGCAATAGCAAATGTGCCCTTGGCAAAGTTAGGCATCTCGAACACGCCCATTGGCCCATTCCAAACAACCGTTTTAGCGCTCTTCAACTTATCGCTATAAAGCTTGACTGTCTCTGGCCCAATGTCATAAATCGCCCAACCCGTCGGCACGCCAGCGCTGATGCTCACTGTTTGGCGATTGGCCTCATTATCAAAAGCATCACCAATTACAGCGTCAACTGGAAGCACCAGTTTATCACCAGCTTGTGCTAACAACTGCTTGGCGGTTTCGATGGCGTCTTCTTCTACCAACGAGTTGCCAACTTCCTGCCCTTGCGCCTTGAAGAAAGTATTGGCCATACCGCCACCAATGAGCAAGTAGTCAACTTTGCCCAGTAGCGCCTCGATAACGCCAATCTTGTCGGAAACTTTAGCCCCACCCAAAATCGCCGCAAATGGACGTTGTGGGCTTTCGAGTGTATTGGCCAGATAGTCGATTTCTTTTTCTAGCAGCAGACCCGCAACTGCCGTTAAATGTTGTGCTACACCAACATTTGATGCATGGGCACGGTGCGCTGTGCCAAAAGCATCGTTGACGAAAATATCGCCTAATTTGGCCATTTGCGCCGCTAGTTCGGGATCATTTTTCGTCTCGCCTTTATGGAAGCGCGTATTTTCTAGTAGCAAAACGCCACCTTCAGGTAATGCGGCAACGGCCTGCTCGGCAACTTCGCCGACGCAATCATCAGCAAAAGCCACCTGCTGCCCCAGTAGGTCACTTAAAACAGCCACAACAGGCTTTAACGACATTTCTGGCTTGCGTTCACCTTTAGGCCGTCCCAGATGCGACATCAAAATGACCGCTTTGGGTTGTTGTTCAAGGATATATTGCAGTGTGGGTATAGCTGCCCGCACACGAGTGTCATCAGTGACACGTTCCCCATCCAGCGGAACGTTGAAATCAACCCGAACTAATACCCGTTTCCCGCTCAAATCTACATCGCGAATAGTTTTCTTGTTCATTACGGTTTCCTCCCTGTTGGCAAGAAAAGAGGCGAGGGAGATTACCTCTCAACACCTCGCCTCATCTCATACGCTATTGTCGTCGCCTACAGCTGTTCACCAATGCGTTTGGTCAGGTCAGCAACGCGGGCGGAGTACCCCCACTCGTTGTCATACCAAGTAATGACCTTAACAAGTGTGCCATTCACTGCGCAGGAGAGTGCGTCAATAATACTACTGCGGTCATCGCCCATGTAATCGGTGGAGACCAACGGCTCATGTGAAACGCCAAGGATACCCTTCATCGGGCCATTGGCTGCTTCTTCAAAGGCCTCAATCAGTTCGTCTTTAGTGGTGCTCTTCTCCACCACAGCTACGAAGTCCACCAGTGACACAGTCGGCGTGGGCACACGCACAGCCATACCATCAAACTTGCCTTGCAATTCTGGAATGACCAAACCAACTGCTTTAGCCGCGCCGGTGGTGGTCGGGATGATGTTCACCGCAGCCGCGCGGGCACGGCGCAGGTCTTTATGGGGCAGGTCAAGAATACGCTGATCATTGGTGTAAGAGTGAATCGTGGTCATATAGGCGCTTTGAATTTTGAACAGGTCATTGACCACTTTCGCTGCAGGAGCAAGACAGTTGGTCGTGCAGCTAGCGTTTGAAATGACATCGTGGTTGGCCGGATCATAGGCTTCTTCATTTACGCCAAGGCAAATGGTCACATCCGGGTCTGGTGATGGGGCAGAAATGATAACTTTCTTCGCCCCCGCTTGCAAATGGGCAGCAGCTTGGTCGCGTTTACGGAAAATGCCTGTGCTTTCAATAACAACATCAACACCCAAGTCACCCCATGGTAGGGCAGCTGGGTCACGTTCGGCCAATGCTTTAATTTCGACGCCATCAACAATTAGCGCACCATCGCCAACTTCCACCGTGCCGTTATAGCGCCCATAGCTGGAGTCATAACGGAATAGATGCGCCATTGTATTCAAATCGCCTAAGTCATTGAACGCTACAACCTCAATGTCTTCAGGATAGCGCTCGCGGATATTCTTCAGAACCTGACGACCAATGCGGCCAAAACCATTGATACCTACACGAATTGCCATGGTAAATATGCTCCTTTTGCTTAGATACCGGCGAATACGGGATTAGTTTGTACCCCTCCATGCCGCTCTGCATCACATAAACCTAAAATCGCTTGAGCGAGTTTATCTGGTGCATGACGCCATGGGAAATTAGGGTCTATGAGGTCGGTATAAAACACCTCATATCGCTGCAAAATCTCATGATGCTCTGGCACTGGTTGAACGAATATCGTTTTGCTGTCACGTGGTAATGGTGGATAGGCGTTATTTGCCAATATCACTTGAAAAACCCCGCGACCAATATACCGTTCCAATGCCATCACATGCTCGGCGACGGTATAGCCAGCTGTTTCCCCCGGTTGTACCGCCACATTACACACATAAATCTTATAGGCGTTCGTCGCGCGTAGTGCGTCCCGTATACCTCCTACTAACAGATTCGGCAAAATACTCGTATATAAACTGCCTGGCCCAATAACCACAACATCAGCATTGAGAATAGCCTGCACGCTGGGTTCATAGGCCTTTACATCGGCAGGTTCTAACGCAATATCTAGAATGTGCCCGCCCATTTCAGTGATTTTTGATTCGCCATAAATCCGCATTGTGCGCTGGGAAGCGGGCGGTTGCACGGTGGCGACTAAATTCACATCCTGTAAAGTTGCAGGTAAAACGCGCCCCTGAATATTCAACACTCGTTCAATTTCAATTAGTGCTTCGGGAATGCTCCCTTGACCATGCTCTTCAACAACAGCAGCCAACGCCGCAATGAACAGATTGCCAAAAGCATGCCCGCGCAAATCCCCGCGGTCAAACCGGTATTGGAATAGCCGTGTCATCAAGCTTTCAGCATCGGCTAGCGCGGCAATGTTATTTCGCAAATCGCCTGGCGGCAAAACGCCGAGTTCTCGCCGTAACCGCCCAGAACTACCACCATCATCAGCAACTGTCACAATAGCGGTGATATTGCTTGTATAGGCCTTTAGGCCACGTAGTACAGACGGCAGCCCTGTGCCCCCGCCAATACTCGCAACCTTAAGCCCACGCCGCTGGCGACTATGAGCATGTACCACGTCAATGATATGCCCCTGTTGGTGCTTACGGTAGGGCGCTAACAAATTGCGTGATAATTTGACGATTCCCATGGCAACGAGCAGCATACCAGCTGTCAGCATCACCAGCACCTGCCACCATGTTAGGTTATCCATGACATCGATAATTGTTGCGGTGTTGGCTGTTCCAGCCAGTTTTAATAGCCCTAAAGCTATGGCAAGCCCTAGCGTGATAATCCCTGTCATCAGTATCAAAACCCATCGCTTGACACCGATACCGGGAATAAGCCATTTGGTGAATCGTTTCAATATCTTCATCGCATTAATTGTGGCTGCAGTCTCCGCAACGTTCAACAGATTAGCGTCACATAGTTCACATGTCAATAATCATTGCTTTGTTTCGCGTGTGGCTTTTCCTGCTCGCCAGCTCCATATCAAGATGACAACTGCACCAAGAGCCGTCATCCCACCGACAACAATGGCCGCATCGAACCAGAACTTTTCCGGGAATAGCCGTATCAACGTATCCGAATATAAAAAGCGCCATGTTCCGCTTTCAAAGAAAATAGCGTGAAAGCTATCGAAAAAACTATCCCACGCCACAACAGCGCCAATGATGATCGCACCAATAATGCTTAATGTGATGATAGCGCCCTG
>DAOTWU010000324.1:0-2288 GCA_034435735.1 Anaerolineae bacterium
TCATATTGCGCCCGAACGGTATCCCGCAATAAAACAGGGCGTAAAGATTGAAGCAACTTGATGCGCTCACTGCGAACAATGTTGGGTTCTAAAGAGGTCGGCGGCTCCATCGCTACTAATGCCAAAAGCTGTAAGAGATGATTTTGGAACATATCGCGCAGGACGCCAGACTGGTCATAATAGCCTGCACGATGCCCCACATCTACAGACTCGGCGACAGTAATTTGGATATTTTCGATATAGGTGCGATTCCACAATGGCTCAAATATAGCATTGGCAAATCGTAAGAATAGAATATTCTGGGCGGTTTCTTTACCAAGATAGTGGTCAATACGGTAAATCTGATGCTCATCAAAAACAGCGTGCACAGCGCGATTTAATTCTTGGGCAGATTGCAAGTCATAGCCAAAGGGCTTTTCAATGACAATACGCCGCCATCCCCCATTTTCATAAGCTAGACCATGCGCGCCCAGCTGCTCAACTACTGGTATATAGAGCGATGGCGCTACAGAGAGGTAATAAAGGCGATTAGCCACCTCGCCCGCCTCAATATCATGTAAAAAAGCATTTAGTGCAGCATAGTCATCTGGGATAGTGAGATTTACCTGCGTATAGCGCAAACTCTGCGAGAACTGCCCCCATGCTTCTGGTGAAAAGGTCGTAGGGCTGAATTGCTTCACGCCTTCTAGCATCTGGTCACGAAAGAACTCATCAGTCCAATCACGGCGGGCAGCGCCAACGATATAAATAGGCGATGGCAAGCGTTCTTTTAAGAATAAGTTGTATAGCCCTGGAATGAGCTTACGACGGGTAAGGTCACCCGTCGCACCAAAGATGACAATAGTTGTCGGCGTTGTCATTATTCACCCTCAGATTTAATTGCGTGGCCGCCAAATTGGTTGCGCATAGCAGCGAGTAGCTTGGCGGCAAAACTCTCCTCTTGGCGGCTAGTAAAACGCGCCATAAGAGCGAGTGTAATCACGGGTGCGGGGACATCTTGATCAATAGCTTCGAAAACAGTCCAGCGCCCTTCTCCGCTATCGGCCACCCAACCCTTAATGCCCTCTAGGTCAGGGTTTTCAGACAGGGCATTAGCAGTGAGGTCTAAAAGCCAAGAGCGAACGACACTACCAAAACGCCAAATTTCAGCTACTTGGTACAGGTCTAAAGCAAAATCAGTTTTGGCGCGCATAATTTCAAAACCTTCGGCATAGGCTTGCATCATGCCATATTCAATGCCGTTATGTACCATTTTCACAAAATGGCCAGAGCCAGACGGCCCAACATGCCCCCAGCCTCTATCTGCTGCAGGTGCTAAGGTTTCAAAAATTGGACGCAGGCGCTCTACAGCTTGCGCAGCGCCACCAACCATCATGCTATAGCCTTCAGCTAATCCCCAAACGCCGCCACTTGTACCCACATCAAGGAAGTGAATGCCTTTTTGGGCAAACATTTCCGCACGGCGAATAGAGTCTTTGTAATTGCTGTTTCCGCCATCAATGACAATATCATCAGGAGATAATAACTCAGCGAGTTGAAGCAACGTGCTTTCAGTGGGGTCACCAGCGGGAACCATCACCCAAATCGCACGGGGAGCAGGTAGTGCATCTACTAGAGCGGCCACATCCTGAGCACCAGAAGCACCTTCTTGCTCAAGCGCTCCGATTGCGTCGGGGCTTATATCAGTAACAACAACCTGATGGCCGCCACGCAACAAACGGCGCGTCATATTAGCCCCCATCTTCCCCAGTCCAATCATTCCTATTTTCATGGTTGTTTTCCCCTTTCTTGAAATAAAATGTGCCCCACCTACATATAGACAAGGCGAGGCACATTCATCATACATAATTTAACAAGCTTCAGTTAAAGGTGCATGGAAGCAACAAGTGCAGCCCCTACGATACCCGCATTATTACCAAGTGTGGCGGGAATAATATCAACCTGTACAGAGAGATGGCCAGCGAATTTATCCCATTTTTTAACTACTCCCCCGCCAAGGATGAACAAATTCGGCGAAAAGAGAAATTCCAGATATTGGAGATAGGCATTGAATCGCTTCGCCCACTTCTTCCAGCTCAAGTCTTCCTTCTTGCGAATACGGTCAGAGGCGAAATTTTCCGCTTCAACGCCTCCGATTTGTAGATGACCGAGTTCGCTATTGGGCAACAGATGCCCATCAACAATGATGGCACTACCAATACCCGTGCCAATAGTGAGCATAAATATCACACCAGCGCGGTCTTTACCCGCGCCAAATTGCATCTCTGCCATGCCAGCAGCATCAGCAT
>DAOTWU010000325.1:0-14814 GCA_034435735.1 Anaerolineae bacterium
AGTCATAAAAAAGGCGGATGCGGACCGTTTGATTTACAAACCCTTACCGCGTTTTGCAGAATTACAACCGATGTTGGAATCGATTATTGCATCACGCCGTAAGGCCGCCCAACCGCCTTCCAGCGATAAATAAACGGAGTCTGCCATGCGCAATGTAGCGCCTTATGCCTCTCTTGTACGGCGCTCTCGCCAATTTTTATTGGTGGCTTTTGTTGTTGCTGCCGCGGGAGTGTTTTTTGCCATAGTCGGTCTTGGCTTGTTTGTTATTCCTTTTGCTGTTCCAGGCAATCAAGGATTTGAGCTTTACCATGTTGTGCGAACGGCAATGTTCCTTGGGGGTGGGGCACTGGGGCTTTTTGGTGTGCTATTGGCCGTTCGCGCTATTACATGGAAAACTGATAATGACCTGGCACAAATCACTGCGGCTTATTTGTCAGAATATTTTGACGAGCGTTTTACCCTGATACGTAATGTCAGCCGCATTGGTTTGGGCTATATTGACGCCGTGCTAGTTGGTCCGCCTGGTGTGCTGGTGTTCCGATTGGTGGATAAGCACGGCAGTTTCCTCAATGATCGTGGCAAGTGGTTAAAACTCAATAAGCGTAACCAGTGGGTCCCCATGCGTTTCAACCCCACTAAAGACACCGCCGATGATGTGCGCAATTTGCGCAAATATTTGGCTTCTAAAGATATTCAGGACATCCCTGTTTATGGCGTTGTTGTTTTCATTCCCGATGAGCAGCACGCTCATATTCAAGCTGAAGCCCCCGTTGTTCCAGTTGCAAACTTGCCACATCTCTACGATGCGTTGTTAGATAACTATCTGGCCAAACCTGAACGCATTACATCGGACCAAATATCATCAGTTGTTAACCTGCTATACCGTGAGTGATATATGCCAACAACATTATTGAAAGCGACTGTTGGCGGTGGCAAAACCGAAGCGGTATTACATGAAATCTTTCAAACTGTCCACAACTTAAAAACCCCTTTCGCCAGTGTTTGGACGTTGTTGGCCACCCGCCGCCAAGAAGATAATTTCCGTGCTCGTTTAGCCCACCTCCAATCCCCAAATCAAGTTTTTTTCAACATTGAGATTTTTCACTTCTATGACTTATATACGCGCCTTTTAGATTTGGCAGGGCAGCCCCAACGCCACCTAGATACTGTTTCGCGTTATAGCATGCTCTATGATTTGTTAGAAAGCCTAAAGCCACAGTTGCAATACTTTCAGTCTATTGCGCTTACTTCGGGTTTTATTCAAGCTGTTGCGGATTTGATTGATGAACTCAAGCAAAATAGTGTGCTTCCAGAAGATTTTGCCCGCGCTGCTCATACTTTAAAAGACCAAGACCTCGCTCTTATCTATAGCGCTTATCAAAATATGTTGGTTGAGCACCATCTTGTAGATAAAGAGGGGCAGGGGTGGCTTGCTCTGGATTTACTGAAGCAGGATGAGCGTTTGGCTAGTGATGTTCAGATGCTTGTCGTTGATGGCTATGATATTTTCACTCCCGTGCAAGCGGAGCTTATCGCCCTTTTGTCGCAACGTATCCCGCAGACGATTGTCACCTTAACCCATGTTCCTCACCAAGAAGGCACTATCGGGCGGCGGTTCATGTTGGCGGAAAATCGCCTCAGGGAATTTCATGAGCGTCACAATGTTGATTTAGATGTGAGGGCATTGGAGTTGCCATACGACAATCGCCACGTTGATTTGCAGCAAATGACAACCGCTATTGCTTCTGGAAATACACGGGTAATCCCGACTGCCAAAGCGCATAACGAGGGGATAAACCTCATTGAGGCGTCCGGGCTTGACCTTGAAGTTTCGGCGGTTTTGCGCCGAGTGAAGCACTTTTTACTAAATGGCGCTTCTCCTGATGAGTTAGTTATCGTGCTTCGCGAGTGGGAGCATTATTTGCCATACTTGCTGAACGATGCCCGTCGCTATGGTGTGCCGCTAGCGTTGCATTATGGCGAGCCTTTGCGCCAAACGCCGCCGATGATTGCGCTTATGAATTTGCTGGAACTTGAAGAGCGTGATTTTGAACGCGAATTATTATTAGATTTACTGCGTTCCCCCTATTTCGAAATTCCTGATATTGGACCAGACGAAATTGCCCTGCTTGACCGTATCAGCCAGGAATATACCGTTTTATCGGGCCGCGATGCTTGGTTGGAGGCTATTCAACTGGCCGCAACACCGCTTGAAGAGCGTGATTGGGATGTTGAAATAGATTGGGATGATGAAGATAGGCGTATGCCATGGCTGGTCATTGATGAGAGCGTTGGTGACCGCCTATATATAGCGCTATTAGATTTTTTTGTTAACGTTGTACCCAAACAAGAAGCTAGTTTTAGCGGATACATCACATGGCTAGAGAAACTCATTGGCCCCGATAGTGAGCTAGAAGTTGATGAGGATGAAATAACGCCGCATGAGATTTATACGCTGAATATGATAAAAACTATTCGGCGTTTAGATGATTCTCAGACGATGGCGCGTGATTTGTTGGCGATCCGCCAACTGGCCGATATTTTCCGCAGTTTGTACAAAGCTGATGTGCTCTTGCAATCACTGGGTCTCAGAGGGGAAACCAGCCATTGGTCACGTTTCAAGAGCATGCTTTTGGCACTAATTGATACGGCGTCTATAGAATCTGCTCCCATTCGTACTGGCCGCGTTCTGGTCACGACAGCAGCAAATGCTCGTGGTTTACCCCATGCACATGTTTTTATACTGGGTTTATCTGAAGGCTTATTCCCAAAAGCGCCGTCAGAAGACCCCTTTTATCTTGATAGTGAAAGACGCGCCCTTGAGCAGCAGGGTATCCCCTTGCTTACTATTGAAGAGCGTGCTACTGATGATGGTCTTTTTTACGAACTCATCAGCCTCGCCCAACAGTCGCTTACACTTTCACGCCCAACCCAGCAGGGCGGTTCGTTATGGATAGAAAGCCATTTGTGGCGGCAAGTAACCGAAGTTTTCGCTGTGCCGTTTGATGAACCGAGAAAACAAATTTATAAAGCAGGGCAGGTTGTTCCCATAAATGAAGTTTCCGCAGTTGATGAATTACTCATTACCCTCTCGGATAGTTTGACCGAAGGCGCGCGATTTACTGGCGTTAAGGATGTTTATAACTGGCTATGCCATCAAGATGACTTGCGTGCTTTATGGGAACACATTGTTCATAATCATCATGTAGAGATTGACCGTTCCAGTTATGTACACCCCTACGGACCATACAGTGGCCGCCTCTCACAGGCCGACCTGATTGCCGAAATTGGCCGCCTTTTAGATGAAACTCGCTATTGGAGTGCATCGCAACTTCGAGAATTGGGTGAATGTGGCTTCCGCTTTTTTGCAAAACGATTATTGCGTTTAGAAGCCATCGAACCACCTGAAGAGGGTATGGACGTTTTGCAAACAGGTTTAGTTTTTCACGATATTCTTGAGCACACTTACAAACGTATTCAAGAAGAAGCATTGGCCATATCCCCTGAAAATCAAGAGATTGCTCTAGAAATTCTGCAAGAAGTGATTGATGAGCGCTTACCCCAAGCCCCTGAGCGCTATCGTTTTACCCCCACACCGCTTTGGGAACATGAGCAAAAGCGCATCAAGCAGCTGTTAGAGGCATTGGTCAGCAATGACTTTTCAGCAGAAAGTGTCATCACTAAAACATTTAATGTGTCTAAGCGCGAACCATACCAACAGGAAGCCGCCTTTGGCGAAGATATACCCGTAACGCTGGAACTAGATGATATGATTCTCCGTTTGCGCGGCTTCATCGACCGCATTGATATGACAGAAGCTGGCGCGCTTGTTATTGACTACAAATCTGGCAGGAGCAAAATCAGCAAGCGCGAACTTGAAGAAGGGCGTAATTTCCAGCTATTAGTTTACCTAGAGGCCATTCGAACTTTATTGGCTGAAGAAGATGACGAACGCGGGATATTGGGCGCTGCTTTCTGGCATATTCCTGGCCATGCGCTGGGAAGTCCTTTGCACATACATAAAGATATAGAAGCGATTAACCGCGCCAAAACAATTTTAAGGCGACATGTCGAACGCGCCCAACGTGGTGATTTTCGCGTTCATCCTAATCGTCCCAATAAGACTAAATGCTCTCAATATTGCGAGTTTTTCCGTCTCTGCCGCGTCAGCACAACAGCTCAGTACAAACAAGGGGATGGCTAATGGCTCTGGAACTGACACCTGCCCAAAAGGCTGCCATTGAAATCCATGACCGCGATTTGATTGTCGTTGCTGCGGCAGGTTCTGGCAAAACCCATGTATTGGTTCAGCGATTTATACAACTGTTGCTAAACGACTTTACTCAGCCGCTTAATGCCATTGTTGCCATCACATTTACCCGTAAAGCGGCACAAGAAATGCGTGACCGTGTTCGGCAAGAATTGCTGAAATTGTTAGATGATGAAGAAGATGCCCGCCGCCGTGATGCTTACCAACGGTGGATTAGCCAGATGGATAGCGCGCGCATTCAGACGATTCATAGCTTGTGCTCAGATATTTTGCGCACTAATGCCGCTGTTGTTGACCTAGACCCAGCTTTTGAAGTGTTAGAAGAGGGCGATGCTTATTTGTTGCAAGAGCGTGCTATTGAAGAGACCTTGCGCGCTATTGCCTTAGAAATGGATGATGCATTAACTGATTTATCTGAAGTTAAACTCATTGCGGAGCATGGGCTTTTTGCTGTGCGCAATGCGCTTAAGCGGGCTGCTTTCTCTGGTATTGTAGAAGAAATCCCATCCGATGGTGATTTGTTCGATTTATGGGTAGATACTTGGGAACAATATGTCTTTGATAGCGCAAAAAGGGTAATTGCCTCCCCACTTACACAAGATGTATTGTCCATTCCCGCGCCTAATAATTTGCAAGATAAACTATGGCTTGTTGTCAACGCCGTTCAACAGAATCTCTCTCGCTTAAAGTCAACATTGGCACAAGATGAATTTGACCCCGATGAAATCATCGAGGCGCTTGAAGCCGCAAAAGCGATAGATTTGCGCGGTGGCAGCGCCAAAAGTTGGGGTGGAAAAGAATTCATCACGCATTACAAAGACATATTAAAAGCATTCCGTAAGGAGTTAGAAGCTCTACAGCTTGTAACAATCAGCAAACTCGATGAACACGCGGCCTATAACCAGACTTTGTGGCTCTCGTTAATTTCACGTATTCAGAAGCGCTATCAAACCCTCAAGCAAAACGCCAGCGCCTTAGACTATGACGACCTGGAGCGTTATACCTGTGAACTGCTTGAAGGCGCACAGGGGGAAGCCGTTCGCAATCGCTATAGTGGCGCGTTGCGGCATATTCTTGTCGATGAATTTCAAGATACTAGCCAAATACAATGGCGCATTATCAAAGCACTTGCGCCGCCATCTGGGTTATTTGTTGTCGGCGACCCTCGCCAGAGCATTTATGCCTTTCGTGGGGCAGATGTCAGTGTTTTCGGGCATGTGCAGCGGGCTATTGAACACGGCGGTGGCCAAACGATTGAATTAGCCCGTTCCTTCCGTAGTCATCATCGTTTGGTTGATGTGATTAACCACATCTTTAGCCAGATACTCTATCGCGACGAACACAGCCCTGTGCGTGATTATGAGATTGCCTATGGCCAGCCTATAGAAGCCGCACGATTAGATGCCCCCACGAATAAGCCGCCCGTGGAACTATTATTGCTGAAACCGGAATCCAAAGATGATGTAGACGATAAATATGTTTGGGAAGCCTACGAAATTGCTGAACGTATTCAGCAAATGATCGATGCAAAGCTCCCGATTTACGATAAACGCAAACAAGAAACCCGCCCTATAGAATATGGTGATATAGCGGTGCTTTTCCGCCGCACTACTCACCTCTCCACCTATGAAGATGCCTTCAAAGATGTTGGTCTCAACTATGTTACATTGGGCGGGAGTAGTTTCTTTAAGCGGCAAGAAATTTGGGATGTGCTCAATCTGTTGCGTGCGGTTTATAACCCGCAAGATAATCTTTCTTTAGCGGTTGCTTTGCGCTCTCCTTTGTTTGGTTTTAGCGATGATATGTTATATCGCTTGCGGCGAAATACAAACAACACCTTATGGGATGTGTTGTTTAGTGAAGATTTAGACGGCTTCCCCCCTGATGATCTGAAGTTATTGGCTGTAGCGCGTGCTTGCTTGCAGCATTTGCAAAGACATATAGGGCGAATGTTGATTGCTGATTTACTCAACCATGCCTTGAGTGTGACGGGCTATTTAGCGACCTTGAGCAGCTTGCAAGGTGGTAACCGCCTGCGCCGCAACGTGGAAAAATTGGTGGAAATTGCTCGCATGAGTGGCAAGGTCATGCTTGGAGAATTCCTACGTTATATCGAGGACATTACTGACCGCGAAGTTCGAGAGAGCGAAGCCGCCTTAACGCCTGAAGATGCCGTGCAACTGATGACGGTTCATGCGAGTAAGGGGCTAGAGTTTCCCGTTGTGATTATTGCCGATGCTGTGGGGACTGGCATACGTGGTTCAGGGGATTTGTTAGTGCGCGATGGCAATTCGTGGGCTTGTAAGGTGAATATAACACCCACCGAGCTTGAAGCGCCGTTTTATTACACCTATTTGTCTGATTTACAAAAAGCGCGAGAAATTGCGGAAAGCCGACGCTTATTCTACGTCGCTGCGACTCGTGCCCAAGATTACCTTATTATCAGTTCTTATGTTGAAAAAACGGAGAATGTCTCCGGCAAAGATACGTGGCTTGGTTGGCTGTGGGATGCCCTAGAATTAGATAGCACTTCGGGGAATCCCAACATAGAAGGTGTAGAAATCATTTACCGCGATACACCACCACGCCGCGGAGAACGAAGGGCTGCATCCCAAACTTCTCTATGGGATAAGGCGGAAATTCGCCAACTAAAGCCTTTCAGCGAGCAAGCGAGACCTCCTGCTGGACTAGCAACCGTACACACAGAACCGACAGCTATTGCCCGCCATCTTTCAGCTTCTCATTTAGCCGATGTTGGTACTGTTGCTTGGGGTGATGAACGGGAACGCCCTAGATATAAACGTCGCTTATTGAGTAATCTGCGGCAGGATGTGCCGTCTTTCATTCGCTTGGCCACGTTGCCCCGTGTAACGCGACCTGCTAGCGCTCGCCAGATTGGTGAAATAGTCCATGCGGCGCTCCGTCATTGGCGTTTCCCTGACCAAACACCCAATATGGGTGATATTCTGCGCGGGTATGCCTCTCAGGTTGGTTTGATGACGGATAAAGCGATAGACTGGGCTACTCGGCAGGCTGAAGAACTGCTCATGCAATTTCAAGATAGCGAACTATACCAACAAGCCGAAGATGCCCGTACACGTGGTGAGCCATTTTACACCGAGTTGCCGTTTATCTACCCCGTTGGGCAGCGATTAATTCATGGTGTGATTGACCTGTTATTCAAACACTATGGGCAATGGCATATTGTTGATTATAAAACCACCACTTTATGGAAAGGTCAGGATTTAGAGACACATGCCCGCCGTTATCATCTTCAAGTTGGGGTATATGCTGCTGCGACGTGGAGATATTTAGAGAGTTTTGGAGAATCTCAGCCGCCACAAGTGCATATTCACTATATCCGTTATGGGCGTAGTATCCTTGTACCAACAGAAGTTTGGCAGAAAGAAGTAGGCGCTATAGAGCATCATATCAAGCAAGTGATGGATATTCAGGAGGCGCAGTGATGCTGAGACGATTAGTGCAATCTTTGCCCGTGTGGGCGCGGCCAAATCATACTTTCTTGCGCCAGTATTTGAATGATGTGCCGCTCTCTTTGAAGCACTATTTAACCCAGCAGTCGATTGTCATTGTTGGCTTCTCCCTTGTTGTGATAATCAGTGTGGCCTTGCTCAATATACTCCAGCGTTTTGCGTGGTCATCTGTCGCCTCAGAATTGATATGGCAAGTGCTCTTTTTCCCCGCTTTGTTTCTCCAATTTTTGCTCAGCGTTCGGGCGATGAATGCTACAATTTCCGCTGTTGGTGCAGAAAAGCAACAGCAGCGCTGGGATAGTTTACGCGCTACTGAAGAAGGGGTAGCGTTGTCATTTCGGGCGCGTTGGGCATCTGTGTATTATCGCCTTGCCCCTTATCTAACTCTCGCTTATCTTGTTCGATTAGTGCTGATTGTCGGCATATTATACGACCTCACCGCTTTCAGAGGTGGGTATTTGGATTTGCTGATAGCCAATATCACCCCGACAGTTTCACTACTAGTTGCTACGTTACTGCTGGCCGCGACTATGGCTGCGGCTGTGTTATTGCCCTTCACCGCTATCGGATTTGAAGCATCATTAGGGCTTCTATTTTCAACTTGGTTTCATGACCGTGTGTATCGAGTGATAGTGCTCGGTGTTTGGTTCATCCTCAGAATAGGCGCACTGATTTTCTTTGGCACGATTATTTCCCGTTTTATGGGGGGGATAGATACTTCCGATTGGCTTGTATGGCTCTCGCTGGTCATGTTTGCTTTGCTTGGTGGTTGGGGATTAGTCATCTTGCAATTGGGGACTTTCGCCGCAATCTGGGCGTTATTGCCTAATAGCATTTTTCTAGGAGTATTGTTATTGGGCGCGGTTTTCCTGCAAGCACTTTTAGCGGACTATTGCCTGAAGTGGGCAATTCATAGAGCGCAAAAACAGGAGTGATGGGGTGAAGAGGGGCATAACACCCCTCATGAATTAAAGCGCTTTGTCCGAGATGATGAATGCGGCAGTTGCGGGATTTGTTGCTAAGGGAACATCATGCGCATTACAAATGCGCAATAACCCCTGAATATCTGGATCATGAGGATGCTTACCCAGCGGGTCTACAAAGAAAAATACAGCGGCGATTTTTCCTTCTGCCACCAATGCCGCAATTTGAGCATCGCCACCGATTGGGCCACTTAAGAAGCGTTGAACTTCTAACCCTGCTTTTTCTGCCAACATTTGTCCCGTTGTGCTGGTAGCCACGAGTTTATAGCGTTGAAGCACCTCTTTGTTTTCTAGTGCAAATGCAACCATATCCGCCTTTTTGCCATCATGAGCAATCAGGGCAAGGGTGGGGCGTGATTCTGTCATAATTGTTTCCCTTTGCTGTGTCGTGTTAAACCATCCCCGCGATTATACCCCTTTTGCAGGTATCATAGGGGGCGATTTTTGAAAAATGCGCTGGTAACGCTCATTTAGGCGCAACGCTTCTGAGTAATAGCTTTCTAGCTGTGCCATAATGTGTGACCATGGTCGGGTGAGTGCAAAGGCGCGCACCTGTTCGCTAAGTTGTAGCCGTAGGCTAGGATTATCTCGTAACAGTTGCACTTTTTCAGCAAAGGCCTGAGGTTCTGGGGGGCATTTGTAACCTGTTATCCCCTCCTGCACTAAATCTGCCACGCCACCAGCATCAATCACGATAGCGGGTAGCCCCGAAGCCATCGCCTCTTGCACCACTTGCCCAAAAGTTTCATTAGGCCCTGTGAATAAGAATACATCGGCGCTGGCCAATGCCTCAGCCAAATCATCGCCGAAGAGATACCCTGTGAAATAGGTTTGTGTGCCTGCGAAGTATTGTTCAAGTTCTTCTCGGCGTGCGCCATCCCCGATAATCGTCAGCGCAACCCCCTCTAATTTAGCCACATCAATCAATAGCTCTATTTGTTTCTCATTAGCCAAACGGCCTGCATAGACGCATAATAGTGCGTTCTCATCGCGCCCATTGAGCAGTTTCTTGCGCCATCTATCAGACCGCCGCATTGGATTGAATCGCTGTGCATTGACGCCCCGCCCCCAGATTCTCAGCCGTTTATATCCCCATTGTTTCAGTTGCGATGCAGTGGCTTGAGAAGGTGCTAAAGTGAGATGACAGCTATTATGAATAAATTTCATCCATTCCCGTGCTGGGCGGGCTAAAAACGGGAATCCATACTGTTGGGCATAACCAGGAATATCTGTTTGGTAATTGGCAATAACGGGTATTCCCATACGATGCGCTGCAATTGTGGCGTTAAATGACATGAGGGCTGGGCTGAAAAGATGGACTATATCTGGCCGAAACTCGTGTAAATGACGGTTCACTGCAGGATGGGGGAGGGCGACCCGCGTTTCTGGTGCCATCCATAACCCTAACGAAGGCATAGGGATAACGCGGCTAGGCCCTAATGTTTCTATAGCGATGTCTGGCGCTAATACCAGCACTTCACGCCCTGTTTGCTGTAGATAGCGAACAGTTAGGTAAGCCGTTTTACTTACCCCATCAACTTTTGGTAAAAAAGCCTCTGCAATAATAGCCACCCGCTTTATTGGGGCGAGTGGGGAGTGATGTTGCTCTGTGATGAGTTCAGGGAGGCTGCCAAACGCCTTCTGGATAAAGGTCTCATCAAACTGAGAGAGAATTTCCAGTAATCTATGAGTGGCCATGGTCTCCCCTTTGCAATTGTCTGATGGGTTTCTATAGCCTGACGTAAATCGTACGCTGTTTTACCTGGGAATAATGTATATCCCCTGCCAACAGCTCCCGCTGTATGTGCGTCGCTGCTCCCGCTGACTGCAAAATTATGGCGTTGTGCGTAATAGGCAGCCATTGCATTGGTGAAGGGTATAACCCTGCCTGCGTTGTAAATTTCCAGCCCATCTAAACCTGCTTCAAGGAGCAATTCTGGTTTGCGCCAGTAGTGCCACGCACGTTTTGCAATATTGGGCATCTGGATGTGAAATGGATGAGCTAGAATTGCGATGCCGCCTTGCTCATGAATGGCCGTGACGGTTTCTATAAGCGATAACCCCGCAGGGATGGGTTTGGTTACCCACCAGCCTAAAACATGCCCATCGTTGCTACTAATTTCAACCCCTGGCACAATATCAAAAGTATAATGTTTGCGATGCTCATAAGCCCATAACGATGCGTCTAATGTGTCATGGTCTGTAATCGCAATAACATCTAATGTGCCTAGCTTCTGTATATATTTTAGCAAATCTTGTACAGGTAATAGACCATCACTGGCTTGAGTATGCATATGCAGGTCTGCTCGTCCCCACGAAATTTCAGGCATTATCAGTTGCTCCTTGTTGCTATCTGTTGTACCCCCTTATAACCCCATAAAATAAAATTTCCTTTAAGTTGGGTTTATATTTAAGCGGCATATCATCTTACTTTGCTGTACAATGCCCAATATGCGAAAACAAAGAAATTTTTTCCAACGTTATGGCTTATTATTGCCTGTTGTTTTCATCAGTGTTGTTCTTATCGGGCTTGTCGCTTATGGCAGCGGCTTGCTCGGCGTGATAACTGTGCCCGTTGCTTCTGTACGCACGCCCTTAGCCGCAACAGTGATTGCTGACTTGCCGACCCCGCTAGCGCCATTTGGGGCAATCGACCCATCGCTATTGGATTATTTTTATGATGACCAGTTAGGCTATCAAAACCCCGCTTTTGATGTCCAGCCATCCGCCATTCAGGTTGTTGGTATGTATTTACCAGCTAGCGGAAATAGTAATTTTGAATTTGTTGAACCTACACCATTGCCCACACCCTTACCTTATCCCACATCCCCGCCGCTGCCTTTGCCCGCTGTCCCCGGTCAACCGTTGCCAACGTTAGTTGGGAACGATGAAACCCCGCGTACACTGCCTTATGCCGGCGAATCTTGTGCACCGTCGGGGTTGCCTGTGGGTGGCGTTCTGACACAACGCTTTCATGTTTACCATGCGGGCATTGATTTAGGCGTGCCATTAGGCACAGCAGTGCGGGCTACACATAGCGGCAAAGTGATTTTTGCTGGATGGAGTGATGTCGGCTATGGTTATCTTGTGATTTTACAGAATGGGCCATTCATCACGTACTACGCACATAACACATCATTTAATGTCACCGTAGACCAGCTTGTTGGTAAAGGGAGTATCATCGCGTGGAGCGGTAGCACGGGTAATAGTTCTGGCCCTCATGTGCATTATGAAACGCGCATCAACGATATACCAGTAGACCCGCTCACTTTCTCTAGTCGTGGATATTCATCTTGTTAACCTGCAACGGATAACTTGCATTTCGGATATACTGACCTTATGGACGAACAAGTACAATCATCAGAAAAATTAAACACCTCATCCCCATCCCGTTTTATATCATTGCGTTGGCGCTTTTTGTTCCCGCTGTTCTTAGTTTTGTTGGTTGCAGCTATGATAGGCGCTTATGCAATTGCGAATAATCTCAGCTATGGTGTGGGCGTATCTCAACAGAATGTTTTATTACAAAGTAGCCGCGCCGTTTCCGAGCGAACTGTGGATTTATATACCCGTCAGCATGCTGAAGCGCAACGTATCGCTTTCACCTCTGGTATTCCAGAAGCGCTATTGAGTGGCGATGTGGCTACTCTCCACGCCGCACTAGAAGGTGCAGCGCTGGCTGCTGGTCTAGATAGTGTAATTATCACAGATGCGCAAGGGCGTGAAGTCGCTGGATTACAACGTGTCTCTACTACAGAATTTACTGATTATGTTATTAGTAGTGGCACTGATTTGAGCACTGAACCCATTGTGCAATCCGTGCTAAATGACCAACAAACACAGACAAGCGGTCTGTTCAATACCCCAGAAGGCCTCACCCTTTATACTGCTGTACCTGTACGGCAAGATGATGAGACTATCGGTGCTGTGCTGGTGGGGATATATCTAAACCAAGTGCTAGAAGATTTGCAAGGGAGTGCAGTTGCTGATATTGCGCTTTATGGTGGAGATGGGCGTTTATTGTCTACAACCTTGTTGTTACAAGGGGACGTGTCTGGCTTGAACACGATTGACGCCACGCTCATCAAGCAAACTCTCAACACCGCTGGACAGGCAATTATAGCTCCATCGGTGCAAATCAATAATATCCCCTATCGTGCGGTTTATTTCCCCTTTATCTATGGCACACAAACGCTTGGAGTGGTGGCGACATTCGTGCCAGATAATGTGCCATTTGCCACCGAAATAGGTCGCCAAATTACGTCATTAGCGCTCTCTGCCATTGCTGGCGTGATAGTTATTGCCGTATTTGTCGGCATTACGCGGGTGACTGGCCGAATTGAAGAAGTCACTGTTGTAGCAGATGCGCTGGCAAAAGGGCATACGGTTGCCCGAACGCAAATGCAACCCACAGACGAAATTGGGGCGCTAGGTCATGCACTAGACCGTTATGCCGACCGTACCAAACATCGTGAGGATAAACTGCGGGACTTGCTCCTACGCCAACGCCGAGAAACCTCTTATTTGCTCACTGTTATTGATGCTTTTCCCGAAGGTGTTGTAGTTCAAGCTATGGATGGGCGTGTGGTTCTTATTAACCAAAGAGCGCGTGAATTGCTTGGCTCACAACGTGTTTTCCGTAGCTCTGGCATCCACGAGTTGGCTAACGTTGTCGCGGATAAACTAGGGCCAGCGTTAGCGCCTGGTATCTATGCGCTTGGTGACCCCCAACGTGTCAATCTTGGCGAGAAGATGCTCAGTGCTCAAGCTGCAGCTATCCTCAGTAATTCGCAAAAGCGTATCGGCACTGTGATTGCGTTGCGCGATATTACGGCTGATGTGCGTCAAGAACAAGCTCACGAGGAATTACTAGACCGTCTCTCCAAAGACGTGGCTCAACCCTTAACTGGCTTAGTCTCCACTGCCAGCCGCAGCCCTAACCCCACAATACACGCCTTTGCTCGCGAGATTTCACGCCATGCAGCCCGTTTACAACAGATGATAGTTGATATGCATGAATTAACCGCCCTTGGGCCAGAACAAGTAAAGCGAGGGCAACGTCCGCTTCGTCTAGAAACATTGGTGTGGGCGGTTGCTAATGATTGGCGACAAATTGCGCAGGCGGCTGGACTCACGCTGCATGTCATCATTGAGCAAAAAGGGCTATATGTATTGGGTGATGAATTGCTATTGCGCCGAGCCATTGGCAATTTGGTTGATAATGCTATTAAATACACGCCTGCTGGTGGGGCGCTTACTGTGGAGATTAAAGACGCCGTTGATGGGGCGGCCTATTTGCGCATTCGCGATAATGGTGTCGGTATTCTGTCGGAAGACATGCCGCATATTTTCACGCCTTTTTATCGCGGCACACCTACAACTGCCGACGGTCAGGTTATCCGTGTTCCTGGCATGGGGCAGGGGTTAAACATCACCCAGCGTATTATTTATGCCCATGGCGGTCAAATACAAGTGCGCACCAAATTGCATGTAGGCACAGCGGTATATTTCAACCTGCCATTAACAGCGGTAGAAGGTTATGAGCTGCCGCAACTAGATATGGCTGATATGGAAGGTGAAACCGTGCGTTTGCCATTAGATTTTCGTGTAGATGATGAGTTGTAACTTATGAAAAAGCCCCTCGATGTGAGGGGCTGAACTTTATTCACCAAGGCTGAGAAGATACGCCACAATATCCTGGAGTTGTTCCTCTGTCCAGATTTCCGCATAGTTTTGTGGCATTACACTGGGGGGATAGCCCTCTACTACATAATCATCGGGGTGGGTAATCGATTGCACGATATATTCCTCTGCACTCAAACCCTCAACGCGCGTTGCTGCTCGTTCTGCAATACTCAATAAGCCAGGGCCAACCAGCATATCATCGCTATCAACATGATGACAGCTAGAGCAGGCCAACCCCGCCCCTTCTGGTACAGTGTTAAACCAAATTTCACCCTGCGCAGGGTCGCCAGCAACCTCTGGCGATGATTCTGCTGGCGTATCAGGGTTTTCGTTTGTGGCTGCCTCTTCTTCATCCAAGCTGAGGAGATAGGTCACAATATCA